>JAKQEZ010000698.1 GCA_029558435.1 Bacteroidota bacterium | reverse complement strand
GCCAATGTCGGCAGCTCTTTCCAACAGAAGTTTGGACGGTAATCGATATGGTAAACGTGGCACCGCAGCAACCAAAGATTGGTATTCATTTTTTGGACTCACGCTAACATTCCGTTTGGGCGATCCTCAAAAATGTGCGTTTATGGAATAATGGTGTTGAAAGAGTTTTTTTAAAACAACGCCAATTTTTTATTCTCTAGTTTTTTGTAAAAAATTATAAATGGTGGTTACAGCCAATATAATTAGCAACACCACTAAATCAGAAAAATGATATGCAACACTAATGAGCATAAGAATAGCAGAAAATGCAACCATCAAAAATTGCTCTTTTAAGTAGTTTTTCCAAACCGTTTTTTCATCTTGCTTCAAAAACAATTGAGGCAATATAAATTCCATTTTATAGGATGAATAGGCCATTAAACCAACCATAGGCACTAAAATAATCCATTGCTGAATGCCCATTTCTGTATAAGTCAAAAAAGCAATAATTTCTTTTTGAAAATCAATGGAGGGGTGCAATAAGGCACTACCAATTTGAAACAATGCCACAATTAATGCAAAAAACATTATGGCAACACTTGCAAAAGTGGATGTAGGGATTTGTGTGTTTTGGGTTACTTGCTTAATTTTTCGTGCTTTTAAAAACACTACAATCAAGGCTGCCAATAGGTCGAGGGTATAAAACAACAAGATGAAATATAGCGACCAATTCCACCAAAAATAACCCAGCAACGGAATGGCTAAATTGCCAATTAATTGGATATATACCTGTTGTTTTTGCATTGATTAACGGTCAAGTTTGTTGTATGCATCTATTGATAATTGGAATTTATCGTCGTATTTCAATGCCGACATGTATTCTTGTTTTGCCTCTTGAATCAATCCTTTTTTCTCATAACACATTCCACGGTTGTGATATGCTTCAACATAGTTTTTCATAGTGTTGATGGCTTCTGAGTAAAAATAGATGGCGCTATCCACTTGGTTTTCTAAATTTTGTTTTAAATAACCCAAGTGAAAATAACCTCTTGCACGGTAATATTTTTCTTTTTCTTGTTCCATTTTGCGGTAATATACTTTTGCGTCGTCGTATTTTTCAAACGATTCTAAAGCATAAGCATAGGAGTACAAAAATTCGGGATTGGTTTTGTTCAACTCATACGCTGTTTGGTAATATTCCAAGCAAATTGGGTTGTTTTCACGGTGATACAATGCTGCTAAATGAAAATAGGCTTCGTAAAAATTAGGGTCTTGCTGAATGGCTGTTTCATACGAAGATTTTGCCAATGAATAATTTTCTAAGTCAACATACAACGAACCTTTGAGTGCATAAGCTTCTCTTTTCTTTTTATCTATTTTCAACGCTTTGTTCACATATTTAAAGGCATTGTCCACGTCTTGCATGTAACGATAAGTTGCTGCCAATGCTACCAATGCATCCGTATTTTCTGGTTGCTTGAACAATACAAATTGAAAATGGCGTTGTGCGTTTAAAACTTCTTCAACGGTTCTGTTTTCTTTATTGTTCAACGCTTGTGCGTATAACATACGGGTATCGGGACTCAAACTATCCAAACGAAAAGCTTTTGCACCATCTGCCAACGCATCAAAAAAACGATAATCTTTCAACGCTTCATTTCCTCTAAAAAGCAATAACGGAATACTGTCGGGATAAAGTGCCAATAAACTATCAATATTAGAAGTTGTTGGTTGAACAGCTATATTTTTAGTTGTTTTACCACCACAAGCACTGATTAAAACGATGAAAAGAGAAAGAAAAAAGAATTTTTTTATCATTGAATAGAAATTAACGTTATCAAAACTACATTTTATTTAGCACTTCAAAAATAGTTGTTTATTTTATGTATTCAACGGGTTGTTTTGACTTTTGAACGGTTGTTTTTTACTATTTCTGTGCAAAACGATACAAAACAGCTGCCACCACACTAAAAATTACATTGGGCATCCACGCTGCTATCATGGTTGGGAAACCAACATTTTCGGCTGCCACTGCCATAATTTTCATTGCAAAAATAAAGATTAAAACAATAATCAATCCTATGGCAATATTAACACCAATTCCGCCTCTTTTTTTCTCACTGGAAACGGCAATTCCAATAATGGTGAGAATGTAAGTAGCAAATGGATTGGCTGTTCGTTGATACAATTCCAATTCATACAACGGCACTTTTGACGAGCCTTTTTCTTTTTCTCGAGCGATGAATTTTTTCAATTTTCCAGTGCGCATAGCTGATGCAATGTTATCGCGGGCAGCCATTTCACTCATACGGAAATTAAAAGTTGTATCCAATTGTTGCCCTTCGCGCAATTTATCTTTTGGATTACCCACCGTGCGTTCGTAATAATCTCTAAGCACCCATTTGTTGGTTCCCTCTATGTTTTCTGCTGTGCGTGCCACTAACACATAGGCCAATGTTTTATCTTTGTTAAAGCGTTGAACTACAAACTGTTGTGCCACATTGTCTTCGGACGTATAATTACCAAACTGAACAGTTATATTTCCCGGAAAATCAGCAAAATAATTGGAAACACTCAAGGCATTCCGGTAGTATTTATCTTCAAAGTCCAACGCTCTTTTATTGAATGTTGGCAAGATAATGTGGTTGATTACCAAACTAATAATTACCAAAAACGTTGCGGCAATCATGTAAGGGCGAATAAAACGCGAAAATGGTTTTCCACTGTTGAGTATCGGGATAATTTCTGTTTCCTGAGCCATTTTTGCTGTAAACCAAATGACGGAAATAAAAATAATCATGAACGAAAACGAGTTGCCATAAAACAAAATGAAGTTCAAGTAATACGTAAAAATAATTTCACTTACTGGAGCTTCATTGGCAATAAACTCACCCAATCGATCGGATAAATCAAACACCATTGCCAAGAGCATGATGATTCCCAACATGAAGAAAAATGTTGTAAGAAACTTCTTGATGATGTATTTATCGAGGATTTTCAGCATGTTTTTTCTTATAAGCGACGTTCTAATTTAGGCACCATTTGGTTTTTCCACGAATAAAATGTACCGTTTAAAATTTGTTTTCTAGCTTCTTTTACCAAGGCCAAATAAAATGCCAAGTTGTGAATAGAAGCAATTTGTGCACCCAACAATTCATTGGATTTTATCAAATGGCGCACATAGGCTTTGGAATAAACACGGTCAACATAAGATGTTCCGTTTTCATCTAAAGGTGAAAAATCTTTTTCCCATTTTTGATTTTTTATGTTGATGGTTCCTTCCCATGTAAACAATAACCCGTGGCGGGCATTGCGTGTTGGCATTACACAATCAAACATGTCAATTCCCAAAGCGATGCATTCCAATAAATTTTGAGGCGTTCCAACTCCCATTAAATAACGAGGTTTGTCTTTAGGCAAAATGGAGCACACCAAATCGGTCATGCTATACAAATCTTCATCAGGCTCTCCAACCGAAAGTCCACCAATGGCATTTCCAACAGCATTGTGCGAAGCAATCACCTCGGCAGATTCTGTTCTTAAATCTTTGTACACACTTCCTTGAACAATTGGAAACAACGCTTGTTGGTAACCGTATTTTGGTTCTGTCTCGTTGAAACGGTTAAAACATCTTTGCAACCAACGGTGGGTCATGTGCATGGATTTTTTAGCATAATTGTAATCGCAAGGAAAAGGGGTGCATTCATCAAAAGCCATGATGATGTCGGCTCCAATTGTGCGTTGGGTATCCATTACATTTTCAGGTGTAAAATGCAAGTAACGACCATCAATGTGCGATTGAAAACGAGCGCCTTCTTCCGACAATTTGCGAGCACCAGAAAGAGAATATACTTGATAACCACCACTATCGGTTAAAATAGGTTTTTCCCAACCATTAAATTTATGCAATCCACCAGCAGCTTCAATAACATCCAATCCGGGGCGAAGGTACAGGTGATAGGTATTTCCCAAAATGATTTGCGCTTGAATATCATCGTTCAATTCATGCTGATGAACACCTTTAACGGTGCCGGCAGTTCCAACGGGCATAAATATCGGAGTTTCAATCACTCCGTGGTCTGTGTGGAGCTTTCCAGCTCGTGCTTTTGTGCTAGAATCGGTATGAATTAATTCAAAGTGCATAACATTGTTGAAAAATAACGAGTGTAAAGATAAAGCTATTTCATTAAGCGTAGCATATTTGCACTAAAGTTTGATGAATGAATATTGTTCCAGTTTTTGATTTTGGTTGGTGGTCGCTGTTGTTTTACCTCTTTGGTGCTGTGGTATTGATACAACTACTTTACCTTATTTTCTTTTATGCGCGTTTGGCTTTTTACAAAGAAAAACCAAATAAGGAGGGAGCGTTGCCACCGTTGAGCGTCATTATTGCTGCGCGCAACGAGGCAGACAATATTTATGAAAATTTGCCTTTTATTTTAACGCAAGATTACCCCGAATTTGAGGTCGTAGTGGTGGTGAACCAAACGGTGGATGAATCCAAATACATTCTTGGAGCCTATCAACGCCAATATCCCAACTTGCGTTTTACGGTGATAGAAAAAAGCAAACATTTGCGTCAAGGGAAAAAATTGCCACTCAATATTGGAATTAAAGCAGCAAAATATGACCATTTGGTGATGACCGATGCCGATTGCAAACCAGTCTCTAAGAATTGGTTGCGCGAGATAGGTCAATCGTTTTCGGATAAAAAAATTGTGTTGGGTTATGGACCGCACACCAAAGAAAAAGGGTTTTTAAATTCGGTTATTCGTTTTGATACTGCATGGATTGCAGTCAATTATTTATCGTTTGCTTTGGCGCGATTGCCTTACATGGGTGTGGGAAGAAATTTGGCTTATACCAAAGATGCTTTTCAAAGTGTTAATGGGTTCAAATCGCATTACAATATTGCTTCGGGAGATGACGATTTGTTTATTCAAGAAGCGGCAAAAAATAGAAATTACACCATCAGTTTAGCCGAAGAAAGTTACATGTATTCGCCGTCCAAAACAACATGGTCTTCGTGGTACCGACAAAAATCACGTCATTACACCACTTCACCTAAATACCAAGTTATTAAAAAAGCATTGTTAGGAACCTACCCCATGTCGTTGTTAATTCTATACATTTCTTTTGTTATTTTGTTGTTTAATAAGGACTTTCGCTGGATAACATTGATTGTTTTTGGAGTAATTTTCCTACTCAAATGGTGGATTCAAGGCAAATGTTTTCTAAAACTCAAAGAAAAATCATTTGTGAAGTTACTGCCATTCAACGAGTTGGCTTATGCCATTGGAATTCCAATCATCTATTATACTAGCGAGGTAAAAACAACCAATAAATGGTAGAAACAGATCACTTATCCGACAAAGGAAAACAGGATTTAATTTTGGTAGAGGCCGCTATCAAAGGCGACCAATCTGCTTACGCTCAATTAATGTCACGTTACCGCGATTCTGTTTATTTTACTATGCAAAAAATGGTAAAAAACGTTGACGATGCCGAAGATTTAACCATAGAAGCATTTGGAAAAGCGTTTAGTCGCCTCGATCAATATTCACCCAGTTACGCTTTTAGCACGTGGTTGTTTAAAATTGCTTCCAACAATTGCATTGATTTTATCCGTAAAAAAAGAGTGCAAGTAACTTCTATGAGCACGGGTAAAGTAACCGAAGATGGCACTGTAATTTACTTTGATGTGCGTGCCGACAACCTCAATCCAGAAGAAACCATTGTTCAAGACCAAAAAATCAAGTTGATGCGTGAGTTGGTTTCCAAGCTCAAACCCCGTTACAAAGAACTGGTTGAAAAACGCTATTTTGAAGAATTGAGCTATGAAGAAATAGCCGAAGAAATGAACTTGCCCATCGGAACGGTGAAAGCACAATTGTTTAGAGCACGCGATTTCTTGGCAAGCATGATGGATAAATCTAAAGACACGATTTAATTTTCTTATTTTCCAACCATGGAATTGATTCAAAAATATTTTCCGGAGCTTACCTCCGAACAAGTGCAGCAATTTGCTCAATTAAAAGATTTATACCAAGAATGGAACGAGCAAATCAATGTTATTTCTCGAAAAGATATTGATAATTTCTATGAACGACATGTGTTGCATTCCCTTGCAATTGCCAAAGTAATGGCGTTTAAAGATGGAAGCGACATCATGGATATTGGTACAGGTGGCGGTTTTCCAGGAATTCCATTGGCAATTTTATTTCCCAACAGCCAGTTTGTGTTGGTAGATTCTATTGGTAAAAAAGTAAAAGTTGCCACCGAAGTTGCTAAAGCGTTGGGGTTGAAAAATGTTACAGGCATTCATGAGCGTGCAGAAAAAATTGACCAAAAATTTGATTTTATTGTAAGCCGAGCAGTAACTGCCATGCCTGATTTTATTCGTTGGACCAAAAACAAATTTAAACCCAAAGGCATCAACGATTTGGCCAACGGTATTTTGTATTTGAAAGGAGGGGATTTAGCAGAAGAAATGAAAACAGTCAATAAATTCTATAAATTCTACAACATTCCAGATTTCTTTTCCGAAGAATTTTTTGAAACCAAAAAAGTAGTTTACGTTCGAAATTAATCATTTGCAATGCGTTATTTTTTAAGTACCGTTTTACTGCTGCTTTTTTTAAGTTGCGATTTTAACACACTAACATTTGCGGAGAAATTGGACACACTATCAGAGCAACAATACAAAGTTGTGAGTGTAAAAGATGGCGATACTATTGGTGTTTTAATGGATGGGAAAGAAAATTAATTAGTCAATTTTTCAGATTCCAATTTTATATCAGTAATGTCATAAACTTCTACTTCAAGACATTTGAATTTATTTGGATTAAAGATTGCGACATTAATCCCTTCAGAATATAGAGAACTCTTAAATTCAATACCATCAAATCCCATTGATTTTATAAGTTCAGAAATGTATTGTGTTGGTAAATAGTCTAATTCACTATCGCTTCTTCTTCTCGGTTTTGATAATTCTTGTTCTAATTTATCAATAAAAGAGCCGTGTATCATTACGCTTTCTAATGATTCCAATTCAGCAAGTCTAAACACATCATAAGTTGAACGACTAAGATTTACAACACTTATACTTTCTTCAAGTCTAAAAGTACCAACAGTAACAAAATCAAATAAACTTGCTCTAACTTCATATAAAGTTGTCGTAATATCATTTGCTAAATAAAGATATGAAATTCCATTTGGGTTGGCTCGCCCACTTTTTGCTGATTTATGCGGAGGATTACCCATTTGCTCGATTTGATAACCTTTGGGATTATCGCTAATTCTTGCTCTGTAAAACTTCTTACCTTTGGGTAAATCCTTTTGAAAATATTTAAACAATGATTTTAATTTTTCTAAATCCAAAGGGTTTTTCAAATGAAATCTGTTTACAGTTTTTATTTCTTCCGAAAATCTATCCCAAGAAAGAAAAAGAGTTTGGTTTACATCATTCTCAATGCTTGTATTATGAAATCTCAACTGAACAGGATTATCTAAAATATTTTGATAATCGGCTACATCATCTTTGATTACATCAGCAATTAGCTGCTTAACATTATTTGTTTCAATTAATTTTTGAGTAAAAACTTTTTTATGAAAATCAGAAATTATTTGAACTTCTAATGATTTCCCATTTTCTGTATCAACATCGTATAAATCAATAATACCTTTAAAAAATGGACTTAATTCAGAAGCCTCATAAATAGAAACATCTTGCGATTTGCAGTAATCGCAATTCCCCATCGTTTTATTGTTTAAAATGATAGAATTTAAGTATTGACTTTCAAAGCAGTTTGTACAACAATTCATATCAAATCAATTTCAAAACTAAGTCAATGTGATTCATTAAAGACAATTTCTTTAAAGTTCCCAACCCCGGAAAGTGTCCGTTTGTATGGTATTCTCGAAATTGCGGAATAGCAACAGAATTGTAATTTGTTTGGTCGCACCAAGTAATTAATTTATCTAATGCTTCCGCAAACTTACCTGCAATATCAGAAGTATCATCATTGTTATCAGAAACAAAATGTTTAATTTTTATTTTATTGTTATCATCTGAATAAGACAAATGAATAGCTACCGCATAAGGTAAAAAACCTGTTTCTGAATATTCTTCACCAATGGAAAGATAGTCTGAAAACCCAATAAATCCCTCTTCTTTATAGTAAATATGTTCCTCTGAAAAATTACTTTCATTAACGTGTAAATAATCCGAATTTTTTGATTGAGCATTGAAATAATCATCAAGTTCAACACGTGTGCTTTCCTCAAAATTCCTATGGTATCTTTTGCTTGTTGCTGACAAGTTTATTACATTATATTTGATAGTAAAATACTCTTGATATAGTTTTAGAATATCAAAAACATTATCAAAAGTAGCATTATGAATAATGGTTAATTGAGGAATTACATCAGAATATTTTCGTAAAATCTCTAAAGTATCGGCATGAACAATTTTATTATGAAAAATAATACCGACTTGATAATTTTTACTTTCTCCAACAGAACTTTTAATAGCAGAAAAAATAGCCTCAATATCTCGAAATGACCCAACTTGTGGATTAGCAATAATTGTAAAATTCACATTAAAACTGACTAACTCCTTTAAAGTAGTTTTCAATGTTGAAGAATCCTTAACGGGTTCAATAATTGGCGAAACTTTTTCTTTGTTTGGCGACAAAACAGAAGATGTTAATTCCCTAATACCTATCAATTCAAACTGTTTTCCTCTTATATACGGTTGATACATACTCTATTTTGTTGCTAAAAAGTTATATAATTTCTGATATTCCTGCTCGTTAAAATCCAAAGTATTACAAATGTGCTTTAACTCTTTTGGTGTGTTTCTTGATTTCAACAAGTCGGGATTTAGCAATTTTCGTTCTTTAAGTTTACTTAAAACTTGCTTTTGAAAATCGACTATATCCATTTTAGCAAGCAATTCATAACTAGCTTTGAATATTTTTGTATTGGGTACATCAGGAATAAATTTGTAATTATCAAAAACCAATTCAAGATATTCTTGTTTTCTTAAAATTTTAAAAATTGTATCAAACTCAAACAAAGAAAAATTTTCGTTTGCCTCCTTGATAGTTTCTAATTTGTTTTTATTATCAAGAACAATAATTCCAATGTTTGTATTCGCATATTCAACTTTAATTTTTTCTGCAAACTTTTCATCAGTAACAACATAAACTTTATCCGCAAACTTTTGATAATCGTTTAATTGTTTGGACAACTTCCCTAAACCATCAAGCTCTGTTTTGATTTCATAAATTCTTATAGAACCGTTTAACAAAACCAAATCAGCCTTAGAGGTACCTATTTTTAACTCATTGAGTAATAAAGTTGACTCTAACTTTTCTTTTTTAAAAATTTCAAGAAATAAATGGTTCTTATAGATATATTCGCATCTATATTTCTGTTGTAACGTTTTATATAAAGAGCTGATTAGATCTAAGTTAGTGTTGTAAGAGATAGTGTTAAAGTGTTTCATAGTTTGTTTTTTAAACAAAGCAAAATCATCTTCTCGCACTATCTTTTGAAACATAGTTGGAGAAAAAATTTGAGATAAAACTCTTAGATTTTGCATAAACACTACTATTTCTTTTACAGAACAAATATAACAATTTAATATAAGATTTTCACATTTCAACAATAGAAACTAACGGTATACTGTTAATTTGCAAATCAATATTCAACCTGCCATAAATACAAACCTTGAGCTGGAGCAGAGGAGGCGCACTGACTTCTGTCCAACGATTCAAAGATGTTTTTAAATGCTTCAATAGTAATTTTTTCTTGCCCTACTAAAAGCAAAGTTCCCACCGTTGCACGCACCATGTTTCTCAAAAACCGATTGGCGGCATATTCAAACACGTATCCATCTTCTGTGGTTGACCATTCGGCTTTAAACACGGTACAGATGTGTGTTTTAACATCTGTATTGGCTTTAGAAAAAGTAGTAAAATCGTGTGTGCCTAATAATAGTTGGCAAGCTTCGTTCATTTTTTCTAGGTTTAAATCGCCTGGCAAATAGGTTGAATAATTATGTTTAAACGGATTCTTTTGTGTGTGTATGAAATAGCGATAGGTGCGTTTTGTTGCAGAAAAACGAGCGTGCAATTCACCATCCACTTCTTTAATACGTAGTATGGAAATGGAGGAGGGCAAAATTTTATTGAGTCGGTATTGCAGTTTATCCAAATCAATTTTTAACTCTAAATCGGCATGAAAAGTAGAACATTTGGCATGCACACCTGCATCAGTTCTTCCACAGCCAACAATGGGGACGTGAATATTGGAGTTTAATTTGGTGAGTGCATTTTCTATTGTTTGTTGAACAGAGGACTGACCAATTTGCACTTGCCAGCCAAAAAACGCTCCGCCATCATAGGCAACCTCAAAAAAGTAACGTTTCACCGAGTTTTTTAATCTAACGATTTGATAAGATCTGCCAAACGAAGGTTGAATTCATAAATATCTAAAGACGCTTTATCGCCAATTACTTCCATACCATTGATGTAAGCTTTACCTGTAGCATCGTAAATTTTAAAGCCAAAATCATCGTTAACAGTATTGATAGCTGGCCCCAAATTTTTTACAGGTCCCCACGATTTCCCACCAGTGCATTCAACAACATATACGTCGTATCCACCAAGTGAATTTTTGTGACCATTGGAGCTAAAAAATAAATAACGACCATCTGGTGTGATATAAGGAGTTGTTTCGCGACCTTTAGAATTGATTTCAGCAGGTAATGCAACGGCACTTCCCCAATCGTTACCAGTTTTATAAGCTACATAAATATCACTTTTCTTTTTATTAGCATTGCGCTCAGAAACAAAATACATTGTTTGCCCATCAGCAGTCAATGTAGCATTTCCATCGTAGAACGAAGAATTGATGTTTTTTCCAAGTAAGCGCGGTGCCGACCATCTGTCTTGTTTGGTCCATTTCACTTCAGCAATATCCGAACTTTTGGTGGTAAATTTAGTTTCCATTGCTTCAGAATAATTCATTGTTACATAAGCAACTAAACCATCTTCTGACACATAGGAAATAGACTCAAATCCTTCTCCGTTAATTTTTCCAATACGGTTAGTAACGCTGTCCCACTGATTAGTTGCGCTGTTCCATTTTGCTTGATAAATATCTTCAAAAAATTGTTGATCGGATGGGTTTTGACGCCCACCAGTTGTGTTGTTTCTTCTCGAAGTAAAATACATGGAGTTTCCACCATTATAAATTACGGGAGAATAATCATTGTATCCCGAATTAACATCGCCATTAAGATGAATGCGCGTGTTTTTAATTCCTTTTGCCAATTGTTCTTTTGCATATTTTGCTTGTTCCAAATGCAAAGGCAATTCCAAATCCGCAGCTCTTTTCTTTGGCATCACTTGAATTCCTTTTTCATAGTTAGCAATGGCAGAATCAAGATTGCCTAAACGGTGGTTGGCTTCTGCTAACATTTCATACAATTCTTTTTCTTGAGAAATACCACTCAACAAACGTGCATCTTCAGCATATCGTAGGGCATAGCCGTAGTTGGAAAGTTCATAATGACATCTACTTATCCATAATGTTGCCTTTGCAGAAGTTACATCTTTTTTAGCAGCATCTCTAAATTTATTCAACGCATCGCGGTATCTACCACTGTTAAACAAAGCTTTTCCTTCTTCAATCATATAACCAGCAGCTGTTTTTTGAGCAATGGTTGCTGTAGAATCTGGCGGAGTCATTGCAGCAAATGAAGAAGCAACAAAGAAGCAAACAAAAGATAAAATTAGAATTCGAGTCATAGTTAACTTTTTATTATACTGCAAAGTAAAACAATTTTTTTGAATTTTCTGGTAAAAGTATAACGAACTCTGTTTTTACTATCCAACAACAGTTTCTGTTTTGTTAACTTTTATCATAGCAATAGAAGCCGAAACGATGGCTAAAATTGGTGCAATGGAAGCACAAATCCATAAAAGCAATTGAAAAAGAATGGCAAATATATGCCAAAAGCCATGTTGCGATAGTTCGGTTATGGAAAACAATACTTCTAGATCTACTGGAACCAAAATCAAAAAAGAATAAATCATTCCAATACCCATTGCTAAACCACGGTGAGAGCGCACAAACTCAATGCTTTTTTGTTCATCTAGTTTCCTGCGTTCATTGTCGTAATCAATAAAACTAAAGCCATAGTAATAAAAGCCAACAATGAAGGTGAGATACAACAACGGTGAACCAAGTGGGTCGCCCCAACCTATCCATGAAATGATGATAATGAGTAGAAAAAAACTGTATTCCCAAATGATGTTTCTAAATGCTAGGCGAATTCCTCGTTTAACATCTTTGATAATTTGTTTTACATCAATAGGATAGGTTTTTCCGGTGATGATGCGTTCGCATTTTTGACTCAAGTGCGATAACAAAGGGGAAAGTGTGATGACAACAATGTATTTGGTAAATTTCATCAACAACAAGGCAATGGAGATATTAAACGCCACGTGAATGAAATACCACACAATGCCGTTCATGTTGGTTAAATTGGGTGTTATTTTGAAATTTAAAATTAGGTTTCCCAAAAAATAAATACCCAACATAAATCCAGCTGGCACCAAAAAATACCAATATAATTTGTGTTGATTAATAAATTTAAAAGCTGTCCAATACGAAGTTATTCCTAACCAAAATTCCTTGAAAAATTGTATCATTTTTTAGTTGAAATCAAGCGAAATGGGTTCGTTTTCTGGTGTTGGTTGCATTCTTGAAGTTGACGGTTTTGCGCCCATGTTGCACACGCCGTTGAAAGCAGCGCCTTCGTCAATTTGAATTCTGGTTGTAAAAATATCTCCGTTGATTTTAGAGGTGTTGCGCAATGTCAACAGTCCTTCAACGGAAAGTGTTCCGTTAATTGTTCCTTCAATTTCGGCTTCAACACATGTTAAATTACCATTCACAACGCCGTTTTCACCAATAAAAATTTTAGCACTGGTGGTAATGTTTCCTTTAATTTCGCCATCAATTTGCATGTTTTGATCGGCAATAACATCTCCAACAATTTTAGTTCCTTCAATGATTTTATTGAAATTTCCCGAACTTTCTGAAGTGAATTTTTCTTTACGTGTAATCATATTAGTAGAATTCTGTGTAAAACAATTCGTATTGCTCCAATTCTTTTGTTTCAAACAACAATTTCATGTTTTTGGGGCTTATAACAACAGTTTTTGATTCACGTAAATCTAATAAATATTTTTTAGTTTTCTTAAACGTATTGACATATTCTTTGGCATCGGCTTCTTTAGCAAATTCGGCAACCATTAAAATATTTTGTGTGCTGTTGTATAAGTTGGTGGAAACTTTTACTTTGCTTTTTGGGAAAAACTCACGCGTAAAATCAAAAACTTTTGACTTCGATAAATCTAAATTTTCTTTCGGATCAAGGAATATTAAAACAATGTGTGGCACTTTTTCTTCATAAGAATAGATGGTTTTATTACCAAACACAACAGGTTCGTTTTTAGAATAACCATTTTTAATAATATTCAACATATCTGTTGCTCTTGAGGCTTCATCAGAATTTGGATATTCTTTAACAATGCGTTCCAAAATTGGCACTAACTCTTGTTTATCTTCTGTAACTTGCCCTTTACTCATAGCCAACAACAACATGTATTTAGCTCGGTACTCGTTATCAGGTTCGTTGTCCATTACTTGCTCACCTTTTGAGATAACAGGGTAATAAATTTTACGGTTGTAACGGTTCAAGATGGTTACATATTCTTGTTCACGCAAGGCATCCAATTCTTTTTTCTTCACAAAATAATCGGGATCGCGCATGTAGTTGGCATAATCCGAATTTGGATAATTGTTTAGTATGTATTCTTTTTGTGCATAAGCCTTTGTTGGGTCTTCATTTTCATACATTTTATACAATTGATAGGCGGCCATTAAATTGTAATCCGATTCAAATTCTTTATCCAAAATACGGTGGAATTGCGTTTTAGCCAAACCAGGTTCTTTTAATTGCTCTTTGTAGATGATCCCAGCATTGTAAAGTGCTTCCACCAATCGTTCGTTTGATTTTTTGAAATCGTCTTCGGTTTGCGGTAATCCTTTCGCCAATGATTCAACCGTAAGGCCCGCATTTTGTTGCGCTCCAGCACTATCAGTTGATGCAACAGCGCTTGTATCGCTACCATTATCCGTATTGGATGGAGGTGCAGCAATGGTTTTGTTGCTTCTTCTCCAATTATCTTCATTAGGACGATTACCCCATTGTTTTTGGAAGTCGGTTGCACCTTGAGTTATAGATGCACTATTGCCCCAATATCCACCGCCTTTTGCGTTCATATCTTGTGCAAATGCGTTGTTGTTTTTAGCCAATTCTCGTAGTTTCTCTGCTTCGCGTTTTGCTTTTGCTGCCGCTTCTTCTTCTTGTTTCTTGATAACGTTTTTCAAGAATTTTTCTTGTTCATCGGGGCTTAATTTGGCAATGCGTTGGATGCTGTCTTCATATTGAGCTGTCTCCACTGCCACCACTAAATCGGCTAACTTTTCAGCCTTTGTTTTAATAGCAAAATAATTTGGATATTTTTCGGTGACAGTAACTACACATGAATCGTAATATTTTTGTGCTTTTACGTAGTCGCGTTTAGCATAGCGCATATCTCCCATTTTTTCATACGCCATTCCTTTTTGACGTACATTATTGGTTGAAAAGAAGGCAGAATTAGTCAACTGTTCCATTGCTTTATCTTCGTTTCCTTCTTTGATGCTAATCATTGCTTGCGCATAATAGATTTGATCCTTAAATTCAGCATTTTTAGCATCTTTTAGCATCTTATTAAGGCTCTTTTTGATTTTTGGGCCACCATCTAAAATAGAAGATTTTAATTGAGCACTAAAACTCATTGGATAAGGAATCTTGTATTTAGTTGACTTTTTATATTTTGCAATGGCTAAATCTGTTTTGCTGTCTTGCTCGTATAGCTGACCTAATATAAAGTTAAGTCGTCCTTTATCTGCCGAAGTTTTCGCTTCTTTCAGTGCACTTTCTAAATATTCAATAGCTTTTGGATATTCTTGCTTTGCAATGGCTAAATCTGCTTTTGTGCGCTCTAATTCAAATTTTAATCGTTTTGGAAATTTTGCTACTTTATCTTCGTTTTTTCCTTTTCCTTTAGAACTACCACCTGATTTATTGAGTTTTGCAGCTTTTGATTTTTTCGATTTTTTTGACGCTTCTCCTTTGTTTTTTGACGCTTCTTCTTGTGCTTTTAACACTTGGTCAACTTTGTCTAAGCTTAATTTAGCATCGGTATAGTTACCTGTGCGTATATTGGTTTTAGCCATCCATACTTCGCCCACATAATTAGAAGGGTCGTTTGAAAAATAGCGGTTAATAAACTTAAAGTTTTTCAACGCTATATCGTAATCTCTTCTGTAATAATAAGCTCTACCGATGGTAATCCAGTTTTCGTCAATGTAATTGTTGTGTTCAGCATTTTTTCGTGATGGCTTATCCAAAGTGGGCATACTATGGTCGGCAATTACTGTTTTCACCTTTGAAATGGCTGTATCCAATGCTGGATAAAACGCTTCAACCTCTGTTTCATTCGGTACAGCTTCAACGGGTATTAATTGATGAAAATCTTCACTTAAATTATCGCGATAAGTAGTTAGCGATACATTTATTAACTCATTGGCATTAAAATTACCGTTGTAACGAGCAGTCACATAGTGATATGCACGGTTTACAGCCGTGTTTTTTTCAGTAGAGCATGCGTAGAGTAGTGCTACTAACGAAAAAAAGATTAAAAATAAGCGGTTGTATTTATTCATTCACGATGTTGCTAAAGCTCATTAATTAACAGCAAAAATTCATTTTTATTGTGTGCTTTACGCAATATTGGTAAAAACTTGTTGAATATCGTCGTCGTCTTCAATTTTATCCAACATTTTTTCAATATCCGCCAATTGTTCTTCGGTAAACTCAACTGGCGAAGTTGGAATACGTTGTAACGTTGATTTTTCAACATCAATTCCAAGATTTTCTAAGGCATGACCTAATTCACCAAAAGAAGTGTAATCGCCGTAAACAAATACTTTTTCATCTACTTGTTCAATTTCTTCCAATCCAGCATCAATTAACTCTAATTCCAATTCTTCTAAGTTAATACTGTCTGTTTTTGCAAATTCAAATACGGCTTTGCGGTTAAACATAAATTCCAAAGATCCGTTTGGAACAACACCACCACCAGCTTTGTTAAAATAGGATTTCACGTTGGCTACAGTACGGGTTGGATTGTCGGTTGCACATTCAACGAAAACCAAAACACCATGCGGACCTTTTCCTTCGTAGTTGATATTTGAGAATGTTTCAGCGTCTTTGGCATTGGCACGTTTGATGGCTGCATCAATATTATCTTTGGGCATGTTTTGCGCTTTCGCATTTTTGATTGCCGTACGTAAAGCAGAATTGGTATCTGGATCAGGGCCACCTTCTTTTGCGGCCATTGTAATTGCTTTTCCTAATTTTGGAAATAACTTAGACATTTTGTCCCAACGCTTTTCCTTTGCTGCTCTGCGGTATTCAAACGCTCTTCCCATGTTGTATTTCTATTTAATAAATTCTATTATAGAAGGCAAAAATATAAAAATCAATAAATAAATGCAACGTACATTGGAAGAATGCTCTATTTCAAATAGAAAAGAAAATATCTATACCCCTATAAATTATTGAAATTAATTCAAAAAAACCTAAATCTAAACCATTTTAATTTGGTTTTATAAAAATGTTGCTCGGTATTTTCTTGTTAGAAACAAGTAAATTGATTTCTGGTAGTTGGGTGGTAGCAATTAAAAATACTAAAACTTCACCCAAGGGGTTTATAAATAAATCTCTTGTTCCGTATTATATGAAATTGTTTTACAGGAATTATTAGTTGTCTTTCGATTTTTTGAAATGAAGTCATATATGGGATTTCTTATGAATTTTGGAAATATTTGAATAAAGTATCCTAAGAACTTAAATTTCCAATTACATCTTTTTAAAATTCCTATAATTGCTTCAGATTTGATTTCATATTGTGCGGTTTTTTTATCTATTAAGTAGATTGTATCTTTATGTGGATTCAATGATATACCAATTTCAGAACAAATATTTTCTCCAGCCTTTGAATGACTGGAAATGAAGATGAATTTATTTTTACTGTATTTCAATGGAATGCGTATAAAATTATTGCATAGCAAACATTGTCCATCAAAAAGTATTATTAATTTATTTTGTTCTATCATTTCAAAAAGACTATTAAAGGCTTAAATTCAAGTTATAAATGCAACAAACCTATAATTCCTGTTTATAAAGATATAAAATATCCGATTGTTTATAGTAGGATTTATCAATTCTATTTTTAAAAATGATTGCCAGCAACAACAGTTGGTTTTGCTGTGTCGCATAGGCTTTTAATTATCGGCAATTAAAAGAGCAGAATTAATTTCTTTTTTTCCTAATTGCTTTACTATCTTTGCAAAAAATTCAAAAAAAATGTCAGAAAAACCGGTTAGGGTTCGTTTTGCACCATCTCCAACAGGACCTTTACACATTGGAGGTGTGAGAACCGCATTGTACAATTATTTGTTTGCAAAGAAAAACAACGGAACATTTATCATTCGTATTGAAGATACCGACCAAACTCGTTTTGTTCCCGGAGCACAAGATTACATCATGGATGCATTGAAATGGTGTGGAATTAATGCTACCGAAGGACCAGGAATTGGTGGTGAATACGGACCTTATGTCCAGTCAGAGCGCAACGATATGTACCGCCCCTATGCCGAGCAACTTGTTGCAAACGACAAAGCTTACTATGCTTTTGATACGCCAGAAGAATTGGAAGAAATGCGCGAAAAAGCTAAATTGATGAACATGCCTAATTGGCAATACAACAGTGTTACTCGTACATCAATGAAAAACTCCATTTCGCTTCCTGCAGATGAGGTAAAAAGAAGAATTGAAAATGGTGATCCGTATGTTATTCGTATCAAAATGCCGCGCAATGTGGATGTTCGTTTTGAAGACATGATTCGCGGATGGGTAACGGTAAACACCAACAACTTAGACGATAAAGTGTTATTTAAAAGCGATGGTATTCCAACCTATCACTTGGCAAATATTGTGGACGACCATACCATGGAAATTTCTCACGTTATTCGTGGAGAAGAATGGTTGCCGTCTGCTCCTATGCACATCATGTTGTATGAAGCATTTGGTTGGGAACCACCTCGTTTTGCTCACTTGCCGTTGTTGTTGCGTCCTGATGGAAATGGAAAATTATCTAAAAGAGATGGCGACCGTTTAGGTTTCCCTGTTTTCCCATGCGATTGGGTAACTGCAGAAGGAGAATTGTATTCGGGCTACCGTGAAAAAGGATATTTGCCACAAGCATTTATCAA
The DNA here is from genome assembly GCA_029558435.1 of Bacteroidota bacterium. Next base: position 15,146 of record JAKQEZ010000698.1, on the reverse strand, counting down.
TATGTTGGCATTTTTAGGATGGAACCCTGGAACAACACAAGAAATTTTCTCAATGGAAGAATTAGAAGCAATCTTTACTTTGGAGCGTGTTTCTAAAGGTGGTGCAAAATTCGACCCAGATAAAACAAAATGGTTCCAACACCAACATTTAAAAGCTGTTCCAGATGCAGAATTGGCTGATTTGTTAATTGCTCAATACGATGCAAAAGTGGACAAATCACGTTTGACACAAATTGTGCATTTGATGAAGGAAAGAGCTACTTTTCCTCAAGATATTTTAACCGAAGGAGCTTATTTGATGGAACGTCCAACAAGTATTGATGCACAAAGCATTGAGAAAAAATGGAAAGACGATTCCAACGATTTATTGACGGGTTGGTTGGCACAATTAGAAGTAATTTCTGATTTTACTGCTCCATCAATCGAAAATGTTTTTAAAGCGTATATTGCTGAGAAAAATGTTGGTATTGGTGCGGTGATGTTCTTGTTCCGTTTATTGGTAACAGGTCAAGGGGCTGGACCAAGCATGTTTGAAATATCTGAATTTTTGGGCAAACAAGAAGTTATCGACCGTTTAAATTGGGGGTTGGCAACAGTTGCCGAAATGAAAAAATAATTGATGAAAAATCACATAGAAGTCAATGGTATTAAGTGCTATGCACACCATGGCTGCTTAGAAGAAGAAGCTAAGATTGGTGGCCATTACGTAATTGATGTTGCGTTGGTCACCGATTTTTCGGAAGCCATGAAAACCGATGATTTGACAAAAACCATTTGCTACGTGGACATCAATACTATTGTAAAAGAAGAGATGGCTATTCGTTCCAAATTAATTGAACACGTGGGTGGACGAATTTTCAATCGTATTAAAAACGAAATCAACAACGTAGATCATTTGCGTGTGAAAATCGTAAAAATTTGTCCACCAATTAATGGCGATGTAGATAATTGTTCGATAATTATTGAAGATTAAGCTTATACTTAATTATAAACAAAAGAGGCTGATTTTTTCAGCCTCTTTTGTTTTCATTGTGTTTTATCGTATCATGTTGACGTGTCCTACGAATTGTTTGTGTTCGTCATAATCACTAACTTTTACAATAATTTTCCACGTATAGGTTCCATCTTGAACCATTTTTCCATTGTATGTTCCATCCCACCCAATTTCTGTATTGTGCGTTTGGAAAACCTTTTCACCCCAACGGTTATAAATAATCATTTCATAGTTATATTTATCAAACCCTGCTGTGAAAACAGGCTTGAAAGTATTATTAAATTGATCACCATCTGGGGTAAATGAATTTGGAACATAGAAAATCAAATCCTCAATAATTTTCACGCCATAATATGCAGTGTCAACACAGCCTATTGCATTTGAAGCAACCAACATTATTGTAAAACCACCACTAGCGTCACTTGCGTATGTGTGAGATGGTTCAAAAGAATGTGAAGGAGCTGTGTCGTCTCCAAAATACCAAGTATAATTGGTTGCATTGGTTGAATTATTATTTACCTGAACTTCATACGGATAATTCTCAATAGTAGCTGGAGTTGCCCAAAAACTTGCATTTGGCTGTGCATAAACGCAAATAGAATCATTTAATGAAACTGTAGTAATACAGCCCAAGCCGTTGTCTGCTGTTAATGTAACTGCATAGCAATTTTCTGAATTATAAATATGCGTTGGGTTGTATGCGTTGGATGTAGTTCCATCGCCAAAATCCCATGTTAATTGAATAGGAGATGTGGCATTGCTACTAAATTGAGCAGTTACAGGTCCACATCCTTTTGAAGCATTCACAGAAATTGAAAGATTCATTGCATCAACAACGGTTACTGTTACAGATTCTGATGCAGAACATCCATTTGAATTTGTTCCTACTACCGTATAAGTTGTTGTTGCTGACGGAGAAACAACTTGTGTAGAGCCAATGAATCCATTATCCCAATTATAAGTGTTGGCTCCATTTGCACTAATTGTTGTGTTGGCTCCAGCGCAAATAGTAACATCATTACTTACTGTCAAAACTGGATTGGTCAGCATCTCTGAAACAGTAAACCCATTACTAGGTTGTGAAATACACCCGCCACCATCTGCAACAACCGTATATGATTGTCCAAAAGTTACATTTGAAATCAAACCAGCAGATGAAACCGTTGGACCTGCAGGTGAAAAGTTGTATAAATAATTAGCATTGTAATTACTAATTGTTGCACTTCCATTTTCTGTACATGTTGGATCTATGACCGAAACAATTGGAGTTGGCGGATTTGTTAATTGCCCACTAATGCTAAAAGGATCGCTTTCACCAGATGAACATCCTCCATTATCAATTGCTACTGTATAATTTTGGTCATAAGTCATATTGTTAATTACACCATCTAAACCAACTGTTGGACCAGGAGGAGTGAAAACATAATTGTTAGACGCACTATAATTATTAATTGAAGCTGTTCCCGCACTTAAACATGATGCAGCTGTTGTTGCTACAGTTGGCGAAGTTGCAGCACTCAATACATCATCATTAGTAAATGGATTACTCGGGTTAGACGGGCAACTACCATTTGAAGCAATTAACGTGTAAGCAGTTCCAATAGTCATTCCGCTGATTGCACCATTAGCAGCAATTGTTGGACCTGTAGGTGAGAATGTATAAGTATTACCAGCAGAATAATTAGTAATAGAACTACTTCCTTGATCGGTACAAGTTGCAGGAGTTGTGCTAATTATCGGTGTTTCTGTTGCAGGGTTGACAACAATTTGTATAGTTGTGTCTGATGCACATGTACCAACATTAGGGGTAAATGTATAGCTACCAGAATTAGTGTTGCTAACAACAGCTGGATTCCAAGTTCCTGCAATACCATTTGTAGATGTTGTCGGTAAAGTTGGAGCAGTTGTTCCAGCACAAAACGGAGCAATAGGATTAAATATTGGCGAAGGTTGGTTTACCGTAACAACCACTGAGTCAGTTGCTGTACAACCAGTTTGTGTATCAGTTACAGTTACGTAATAAGTAGTTGTTGAACTTGGGGTTGCCGTTGGGTTGGAAATTGTTGGATCGTCAAGCCCTGTAGTTGGAGTCCATGAATAAGTGTAGTTACTATTACCACCTCCTCCACCAGCAGGATAAATTTGAACGGAATAATCTTCTACCTCTGAAGTGTGATCATAGTTGCCTTGTCCAGGCCAGCCATTAGGATTGCTTTTTGTGCAAGACGCATCTGATGCAACAAACTCAGCACCGTATTTTACACGTATCCTCATTCTTACTGTTGCAATTGCAGCATTAGAAGGAACATTGATTGTGATGTTGTTAAAATTAAAAGGATTTGAAGCAGTGGTTGCTGTTGTATGCACCAATTCACTACCAGGAATATTATCAAAATTACCATCGTTGTTCCAATCTATCCAAACTCTAAATGAAAAAGTTGGAGGATTAGAGGCTGTTGCTCCTTTATTTCCCTGTAAGTTTAATTGAAATGATCCACCTTGATTAGCATCAACTAGGTGGTTTGTAAAATTACTATACCATCTATTAAAAGCAATGTAATCGGTTTGAGGATTATTACCATCTACTAATGTATTTAGATTGCTAATATTTGTTGTTAAACCACCTGTGGTAGAAACAGAGTTAATATAAGCCCCACCAGCAGGATTTACTATCATTTGAGAAGCGCCTGAGCAACCAGCAGGAGCCATCGGTGAAACGGTTGTTGAAGTAGTTTCTCCAATTTGAACTCCAATTCCACAAGGCGTTGTTACGTCATTTCCTGCATTTGCCGTAGGTGGAGGGGTAACAGTTATGGTAACCTGAGCAGAGTTTGTACATCCATTTGAGGCAGTTCCTGTTACTGTGTATGTAGTTGTAGTTGTTGGACTAGCAATTACCGAACTACCAGTAGAAGAACTTAAGTTTGTGGTAGGTGACCACACATAAGTATCTGCGCCTCCAGCAGTTAATGTTGCTGAATTTCCCGAACAAATTGTAGCATTCGGAGAAACTGTAACCGTAGGAGGTGTAAGCTGTGGACTTAAGCTAAATGACGAACTTGCAGAAGATTCACAAGAACCGCTTGCTGTTGCTGTTACGGTATATGTTGTTCCTGCAACCATACCGGATATAACACCTCCAGCACCAACAGTTGGTCCAGATGGTGTAAAGCTATACGAATTGCTTGCCGAATAGTTGGATATTTTTACTGTTCCATCTGCTGAGCAAGTTGCCGCAGTAAGGGTAATAACAGGAGTAGGAGTAGGAGAGCCTGAAGATGTATACTCAATTATTACTGCACCGTTTGCTCCTGCGCCTCCAGCTGCTTTTGCAACATTGTATGGATCTATATGCGCAACAGCCCCGCCACCGCCACCGCCATAAGTTAAACCATTGTATCCTGCTTTTTCTTGTTTTCCTGGTTGATTGTTATACCTTCCTTTAGCACCATTGCCACCAGGGGCTTGTCCAACACCTGCTGCTGGGTCTGCTACACCCGCATAGGGAGGTGTGTTAGAGCCACCATTACCACCTGGCCCCGCAGCCCCGCCACCTGGCCCACTAAAGTCATTACTAAAGTTCCCTGGAATATAACCACTTCCACCAGCACCGCCTGTGAAATTTGAACTTCCGCCTGAACCAACTCCACCAGCACCGCCTGTTCCAACCGTATTTAGGTCAACTGCTGAAGTCGTTGTATTGTAGCCACTTGCTCCGCCACCACCAATACCACCAGTAGCATTTAAGTTTTGCCCATTTCCAGTAAATGAACTTGTGCCACCAGTACCACCATTACCAGCAGGAGTAGTAATACCCCCATTCCAACTACCCGCACCAGCAATTCCCGCTGTTCCGCCAGCTCCCACAACAACAGTATATGTTTGACCAGGTGTTACAGAAAAGGTTTTGGAAGTGAAACCACCACCACCACCACCAGCTCCACCAGAACATGTTTCGCCACCAGAACTAGAATTTTTCATTATGGCCAAAGCGCCGCCGCCGCCGCCACCACCGCCCCAAACCTTAACAGTAATTTCATACACACATGGTGGAACAGTCCATGTATATGTGCCCGGGGTTGTGTAATTAATGGGTTGAGAAAATAAAGAAAAACTTAATGCTAATACATAAAAAGCAGTTTGTAGTATCCTTGTCATGTTATTTAAACTTAGTTTAATAATTCTAAATATAAAAGTTAGAGTAGTTTATAAGTATAACTAAACAGAATATTCGTTAATCTAAAATGTTAAAAATTGAAGTAATAAATATAAACAGTTCTATTTTCCGTTAAAATTATGAATAATAGACATATAAGTGTAAGATTGTTAAAAAAATAATTAAACAACCAATGAAAAACAGAAAAATCACAAAATAAGCTTCAATTAAAGCAGATTGCTCATGAAAAATGGTTAAACTTTGATTGAATACTTTATCTTTGTAACCTAAATTTTATAAAGATGAGTTTATTGACGGTTGGAAGTGTTGCCTTTGATGCAATCGAAACACCTTTTGGAAAAACAGATAAAATTATTGGTGGAGCGGCTACTTACATAGCTTTAACAGCTTCATTCTTTGAAGAAGATCAAAAAATTGTTTCAGTAGTTGGCGAAGATTTTCCACAAGAAATGATTGACTTAATTGCTTCTAAAGGAGTAGATGTTACTGGGTTGCAAATCAAAAAAGGTGAAAAATCATTTTTTTGGTCAGGAAAATACCACAACGACATGAACTCTCGCGATACGTTGGTTACAGAATTAAACGTATTGGGTGATTTTGACCCCGTGATTCCAGACTCTTATCAAGGTGTTGAGTATTTATTGCTTGGAAATTTAAGTCCACAAGTTCAACGCCAGGTAATTGAGCGTTTGCATCAACGTCCAAAATTGATTGCTATGGATACCATGAATTTTTGGATGGACATTGCCATGGACGATTTAAGACAAACGTTGAAATTGGTAGATGTGTTGATTATCAACGATGAGGAAGCACGTCAATTATCCAAAGAATATTCATTGGTAAAAGCATCCAAAGTTATCCGTGAAATGGGACCAAAATACTTGATTATCAAGAAAGGAGAACATGGCGCCTTGTTATTTCACGGAGACAATGTATTTTTTGCTCCCGCATTGCCATTAGAAGAAGTGTTTGACCCAACAGGTGCAGGTGATACCTTTGCAGGTGGATTTATGGGATACATTGCTTCAACAGATGACAGTTCGTTTGAAAACATGAAACGTGGTATCATTGCTGGATCGGCATTGGCTTCCTTCTGTGTTGAAAAATTTGGAACGGAGCGTTTGCAAGAAATTTCAAAAGAAGAAATCAATCAAAGAATAGAAAAATTTGTGCAACTTGCCAATTTTGACATGTTGCAAACCATTTAATAGTAAATGAATAATATGGAAAGTACTGCATTTTTAGAAGAGTTGAAAGCGTTGACAGCGCAAGAAGATGTAATTTCAACTGGACGAGAAGTGAACGAGTTGAGTGCTCGTTTTGAGGATTATGTTTTAGAAGAAGAACGTAAGTTGCAAATTGCTCAAATGGAGGCGCATGAGAATGACGCTGAGATTCCAGATAATACGGAATTGCGCCAGTTGAAGCACGATTTTTATGAAGAATTGAAAGCCTATCGTGAAAAACGCAAAACGTTAATTGATGCTAAAAACGCGGTTGAGCATACCAATCTTTCAAAGAAAAAAGCACTCATCAACAAGTTACGCGATATTATTCAAAACGAAGAAAAAATAGGTGCTGCATTCTCAGCATTAAAAGAAATTCAAGAAACTTGGAAAGAAATTGGCGATATTCCACGCGATGTACGTCACGATATTCAGTCCGAATACTCTCGCTTAGTAGAAGATTTCTTTTACAATATCAATATTTACAAAGAATTAAAAGAGCACGATTTGAAACGCAACTTGCAATTGAAGCAAGAGGTGATTGAAAAATTGAAACAGTTGCAAAATTTAACTTCTATCAAAGAAATTGAAGCAGATTTGAAAGCGCTTCAAAATGAATGGGAAGATGTGGGTCCGGTAAACAATAACGATTGGGAATTGTTGAAAGATGAATATTGGAAAAACGTACATGCTTGTTACAGCAAGATTAACGCACACTATGAAGATAGAAGAGCGGCATTGATGAAAAATTTGGAGCAAAAACAAGCAATTTTAAAACAAATAACTGAAAGAATAGACCAAATTCCAGCATCAACCGACGTTAAATTTTGGAACCATGAAACCAAAGAAATTTTAAACTTCCAAGAAGAATGGAAAAAAGTTGGTTTTGGTCCGCGCAAAGAAAACGATGAAATTTGGACTGCTTTTAGAGCTCAATGCGATCGTTTTTTCAACTTGAAAAAAGAATTTTACAGCAACATTCAAGATAAATTTGATGTGATTGCTGAGAAGAAGAAAGAAATTATTGCTAAAGCCAACGAATTAAAAGATTCAACCGATTGGAAAAAAACTTCGATGCAGTTGATTAACTTACAAAACCGTTGGAAGGAATTGGGCAACGCAGGTATGCGTCACGAGCAAAAATTATGGAAACAATTCCGCCATGCATGCGATGTGTTTTTTGACAACAAGCAAAAATTCTTTAGCGAAGCAGATGCTGAATTTGAAAGCAATTTAGCTGCTAAAAATGCTGTTATTGAAAAAATCAAGGCTTATACCATGCCCGAGGATAAAAAACAGGTTATTGCCGACTTAAAGCAATTTACCAATGAATTTAACACCATCGGGAAGGTGCCAATGAAAGTAAAAGATGCCGTTTACAATGCCTACAAAGCAGCGTTGGATGTGCATTACAATGCATTAAAATTGGAAGGAGAGGAAAAGAACAAAATCATGTTCCAAGCACGCATTGATACCTTGGCTGGAAGTCCAGATGCAGCACGTCTATTTGCCCGTGAAAAAGCAGATATTCGTAAAAAAATTGATTTATTGAACCACGATATATTGCAATTGGAAAATAACCTTGGATTTTTTGCAAATTCTAAAGGTGCCGATACTTTGAAAAAAGAAGTGGAGAAGAAAATTGAACGTGCTAAAAACGAAATCTTGGCACTGCGTCAACGCATAAAATTGATTCCAAATGAATAAATTTTTTAATGCACTGCTTTTTGTAGTGTTTATTCCAACCTTATTGTTGTCCATCTTTGTTGGTTTTGATATTCCAATTCCGCTTTTAAGAACAACAGGTGCATATTTAACATACAACAACGAGGCTTTGTTTGTGTTGGGATTGTTCATTTTGCTCATCAATGTGCGCAGAAGTGTAAAACGTTGGACAGCACTCAGTCTTGTTAACAAGGTGCACAAATTCAAATGGACAACGCTTGTTACCAAAGAGCGTGTAAAACGTGTATATGTGTACAATTTCTCTGAAGCATTGGTGATGCTAATGGCAGGTTTGTGTTTGTATTACATTTGTGCTGATGCGTGGATGCCTATGATTGGTTTTCTCTTTGGAGCGTTGGATGCTGTTGTATTTGCTATTATTGGAGCTTCAAGTAACAAATTTAGAGTAGGAATGACTTCCAAAGCACTGGTTGCAGGCGACAGAGATGTGATTGTAATTTATTTTACTGGGTTAAGAAAAGTTTCTACGCATTTACAAACCATATTTTTTGATTTCAAAGATGATTTGCAATTGAGATTCCCAATGGAATTAATTCCTGAAGAAAAGCGCACCGAATTCTTTCAGGAGCTAAAAAATACGGTTAATCCAGACAAAGTATATTTTCAAAACGATTTGTAAAAAATCATTCGAAAGAAAACCGTTTTGTATAATTTAATTCTTCTTTTCACTGCTTTGAATAGGCAAATAGGACAGAAGTATTCCTACATTTAATGTAGAAATTAATACGACTCAATAAGATCGGTTGAAACGATTTTCTTAAAGACTTGTTTCTTTATCTTTCAACAACATCAAAACCGATGTCTTTTCTGAAATATGCTTTTTCGAATTCGATGTTTTTGATGCTATCGTAGGATTTATCCAATGCATTCTCAATGGTGCGTCCATACGAAGAAACAGCTAATACACGACCACCTGCTGTCATTACCGCAGGACCATCAGAGGCAGTTCCAGCATGGAAAACGATGGAGTTTGATACGCTGTTCAAACCAAAGATTTGTTTGCCTTTTTCATATGCTTCTGGGTATCCGCCAGAAACCATCATTACTGTGCAACAACTTCTATCGTCAAATTGAACGTCGCGTTCAGACAATGTGTTGGTTGCTACACCTTCAAACAAATCCAAAATATCGGATTTTAAACGTGGCATTACCACTTCTGTTTCTGGGTCGCCCATTCGGCAGTTGTATTCAATAACGTAAGGTTCGTTTTTCACATTAATCAACCCAAAAAATATGAAGCCTTTGTAGGGGATGTTGTCTTGTTTTAAACCTTTAATGGTTGGAATAATAATTTGATTCTCAACTTTATCCATAAAAGCAGCATCTGCAAATGGAACGGGTGAGATAGCTCCCATTCCTCCGGTATTCAAACCTGTATCGCCTTCACCAATGCGTTTGTAATCTTTTGCTTCTGGTAAAATTTTATAGGATTCACCATCTGTAATTACAAAAACAGACAATTCAATACCTTTTAAAAATTGCTCGATGACAACTTTAGAACTTGCATTTCCAAATTTGGCATCAACCAACATATTTTTCAATTCTTTTTTAGCTTCGTCTAATTTATCTAAAATCAAAACGCCTTTTCCAGCTGCCAATCCATCTGCTTTTAACACATAGGGTGCTGGCATGCTTTCTAAAAACTTGTAGCCATCGTTGAGTGTAGCTGCTGTGAAAGTGCCGTATTTAGCTGTTGGAATTTGATGACGTTTCATAAATTCTTTTGCGTAATCTTTACTTCCTTCTAGTTGAGCAGCCTCTTTTTGTGGTCCGATAACACCTACATGTTTAATCTCGTTATCGTTTAAGAAAAAGTCATGGATACCCAAAACCATTGGTTCTTCGGGTCCAACCACCACCATTTCAATATCGTATTCCAACACGAATTTTTTTACTGCTTGGAAGTCAGTTGGGTTTACATCCACATTTTTACCGTGGTTTTTTGTACCTGCATTTCCTGGAGCAATGAACAATTCGTCCAACGTTGAACTTTGTGCCATTTTCCAAGCCAATGCATGTTCTCTACCTCCTGATCCTAACAATAAAACTCTCATTGCTGTTTATTTTTTCAATTGATGATTAACAAAATTTCAATAACGATTCAAAGAATGCACGTCCGTCTTCGTTTCCTAACTCACTATCAGAAGCTCTTTCTGGGTGAGGCATCATTCCAAAAACGTTTCTTTTTTCGTTGCAAATACCTGCAATATTTAAAACAGCTCCGTTTGGATTAGACTCGTTTGTTACATTCCCTTCTTCATCACAGTAATAAAACAACACTTGATCTTTGTCTAAGATTTTTTTCACTGTATCGTCAGAAGCATAGAAACGCCCTTCGCCATGTGCAATTGGAATTTTGTATGATTTAGTTACATCCAATCCTTTTGTAATTGCTGTATTGGAAGAACCTACTTTTAAATGCACGTTTTTAGAAACAAATTTTTGGTGATCGTTGTGCAACAAAGCTCCGTCCAACAAACCAGATTCTGTTAAAATTTGAAATCCGTTGCAAATACCCATTACATATCCACCTTTGTCAGCGTGTTTTCCAACTTCTTCCATGATAGGAGAAAGTTTTGCAATGGCTCCCGAACGAAGGTAATCTCCGTATGAAAATCCACCAGGAATAACGATTAAATCACAACCTTGTAAATCTCTGTCTTTGTGCCAAAGATTAACAACTTGTTGACCTAAAATTGTTTCCAACACATAAATCATATCGGCATCACAATTGGACCCTGGGAAAGTAACTACACCAAATTTCATAATCAATTTGCTTTTTTATGGATTGCTCCTAATTTTTATTTGTGCAAAATTAGTCAAAATAGCGTGATTGCATTGCTAATTCAACTATAATTATTCACAAAAGCGTGATTTTTTTACCAGAAAATAGTAGAAATAAAAAAACGAGCAATGGACAAAACAAACACCAATGCAAAGAAATAGTTCATAAAAATTGCTACTGGCTTGAAATGAAACGCATAATAAGAAGTGAAAGCCAAAATAATAAATGCAAAACTGAAGGGCATTGTGTTTTGGGTAAAAAAGTTAATAGCGCCCATGCATATCGCCACAAAAAATAAAATACGCAACACGGTAATTTGTTTTCTAAAACGTATGCTGCAATTGTGCAATTGCCTGCTTAATCCCCATCTGCTAAAAGTAAAGAAAACAACTATTAACCCTGCAAAAATAAATGCTGGCGTTGTTAAATTTTTCCAGTCGATGAACGTAAATTCCCAATCGTCCCACATACTTTTGTTTTGAAATTTTAGGGCAACAATTGCATATAAAAATGGAATGACAAAACCGGTGATTATCAACATCGACTCGCGAAATACGAAAGGGCGAAAAATCCATACAGAAAAAAAGATAAAAATAAAAACAGCAAGCACAACAGGTTGCAAACTAGCGCTAAACCCAAAAAACAAAGCTGCGTTGAATACTCTGCGCCTTCCATCTTCATTTTGATTGAGGAAAAACAATTGATGTATGCCTAAAATAAAAAAAGTATGCGCCAACATTAATCCACTTGGGATGAACATTTCATTGTAAAAACTCATCCAAACAATGTAAATTAAAGCAGGTAAATAAGTGATTTTTTCAAAAAAGTTGTGTGTGTTGAAAACAAAGTTTATCAATGCGCCATTGAGCAGTAAAAAACACCCCGCAATGATTGATAGGTAATTATTGTTGGAAAAAGAAAATGTTCCAAAAAAACCATAATACAACTCTATATTTGCTCCATTTTTGGGATAATACGTATACATCAGCATATAGCCAACAACTATCAATGGAAGCAAAAGCGCTGCAATCCCTCTATTTTCTGTAAACAGTTTTATCATTTTTAGCGTCCTGGCGTAAACTGACCAGGTTTATTATCTTGTCCTTCAATGATTAACATCCCTTCCGAAAAACGTTTTTCGTTGGTTACTTTTCCTTTTTTGTCGTAGGTCTTGAAAACACCATGTTTCAACCCGTTTTTATATTCTACAGACGACATAATTTTCCCTCTTTTGTCGTAAGTAGCCATTTCTCCATCCAACTTGCCGTTTTTATAGTTAGAAACAACCGCTTTTAGTCGACCACCTGGATGATAGGCTGTCCACGTTCCTACTTTTACCCCATTTTTATAGTTCCCCTCTTCCATAAGATTACCATCTTTATCGGAATAAGCTTGGAATTTTCCGTTCAATTCACTGGAGTAATTTACTTTTTTATTTTTTCCGTTTCGGTTAACGTTTGATTTGGTTTTAATCACTTTATAGGTTTTCAACTCCCGTGGTCGACCACTTTCAAAATAATCTTTCCACACCCCAGTTTTGTAACCATTTTTATACGCTCCTTCTATGGATAATTGTCCGCCAGGTAAGTAAGAATGCCATTTTCCGTTCAATTGTCCGTTGGTAAAAGTGGCTGTGTTTTTTAGTTTACCATCGTCCCAATGGTTTTTCCAAATCCCATCTTCTTTTCCATTGAGGTAATTACCTTCCATGAGCAAGGTTCCGTTTTCATACCACGTTTTCCAAACGCCATTTTTTTCATCATTTGCAAATGGACCTTCTTTGAATTTTTTACCATTTTTGTAATAGTAACTCCACATTCCCGTCTTCAACCCTGCAGTGTAGTGTGCGGTGTATGAAACCTCTCCCGAAGAATACCAATAGGTCCAATCACCATCTTGTTTGTCATCCACAAAAGTTCCTTGCATGTCGCGTGTGCCTGCGCTGGTGTACCATGTCCATGTTCCGGATTTTTTTCCATCTGTATAATTTCCTTCGGCATATAACTGCCCATCTTCGTAATAGTTTTTGTAGGGACCGTCTAATTTACCGTTTTTATAATGACTGATTTTATCGGTTTTTCCAGAATAGAATGCAAAGAACCATTCTCCATCTTTTTGTCCATCCACAAAAGAACCCGATAAAAGTTTGTAGCCGTAAATGCTCCATTCTTCAAAAGGTCCGTTTTTAATCCCATCTTTGTAGTGGTACCATTCTTTTAATGAGCCAGTTGTATAAAATGTCATCATTTCACCATTTCCGTTAACAACTGTTTGTGTGTGATTGGAGTCGGGCATCCAAAAAGATTCCATTAAATTGATGGAATCGCGGGCTAATTCTTCTGATTTTTTTCGGCCATCCAAATAATAATAGGTCCAAATACCTTTTGGTTTGCCGTATGCATAATTACCTTCAACAGCTAATTTTCCTGTTTCGTTCCATTCACGGTAAACACTATCGGGTTGATTGAGGTAAAAATAACCTTCTTGCTTGGGTTTAGAATTGGGGTAAAAAAGAATGACTTTTCCATGCAAAAGATCCTTGTAATAATTTCTTTCTTCTTCAATTTTTCCCTCACGATCAAAGTAAGTCCATTTCCCATGTTTCATGGTTGTTGGACCTTGTTTATCTGTATAATAAGCCCCAATTGATTGAATTTTTGACTTATTGTAATCGTAAAAAAGCGATTCTTTTTTGGTCAAATTTTCTTTCTCCACCTTGTATTCATCTGCTTGCGAAAACAGCACACAAGGCATTGTCAAGATGAATATAGTTAAGAGCTTCCACATATCTTTTCTTTTATAAGATAACTATGATTGATAAAATAAGTTACACCTTTTCTATTACTCCTTGTATAACAAGAAATATACCAAAAACAACAAAAACGATGGCAATCAAGTAATTTAATGCTTTTAGTAGTTTTTCTGTAATGAAAGGGCGCAATTGTTTCGCACCAAAAATTTTAAGAATATCAAATGAAAAGAAGGTTGCCAATACAGAACTGATAAAGATAAACAAGATAAGGTGAGAGCTATAACCTTCAACGTGTCGTGCATCACCAAGAGAAAGCACACTAAACCAATAAAAAATAACGAGTGGATTGGCCAAATTTAATAGAAATCCTTTTAAGCAAAGAATACCGTATTCTTTCCAATCTGCGGGTTCTCGCTCTTTGGATACATTGACTACAATTGGGCTAGGTTTTTTGAAGAAAGTAACAACGCCATAGACTACAAAAACAGCGCCACCGATAATTTTTGCTATTTCTTTACTCTGCCCCTCTGCCAAATTTCTCACCTCATTGTAAAATAAGAAAGCAATTAATACATAGATAACATCAGAAAGAAAAACACCAAAATCCAATGCTAATCCAGCTCTAACACCTTTTTTTATGCTTGTTTCCAAAAGCACAAAAAATACTGGTCCTATCATTACAGTAAGAACAAACCCAGTTACTATCCCTTTTAGAATTAAATCTATCAAACGTTAATTATTTAGGTTTTTACAAAAATAGAATTAAGTTTTTAAAAACGTGTTTTTATTGTGAATATTATCAGTAGGCAATGGAAATATTCATATCGATACAATATGATTAGATGGCAGAGATTCGTTTTCACTATGTTACAAAAGTGTCACACCTACGGTGTTTTTATGTGGTTGATGGGTAATTTTATTACAATGGTGTCGCTCCGATGGAGCTTGATGTAAATTAATGCTAATTGGCTACAAAGCTATCGCACCTACAGTGCTTGATACTGGTTTCCTATGATTAAACGCTTTTTAGTCCCGTAGGGACATGACTTTTGTATAAATAAACACTTCTTTTCTCAATATTAATTACTGTAATGTATTGAACATCAATAAGTTAAAATTAATATAATGTTTTCTCTCCACATTTCGATAAGACTCAATGGATTGGTGTAAAATGAGAGCAATCAGGTAGATAAAACAAAAAAATAAATGCTTATCCGTTTCTTTCCCCAAATCATAGTATTGATTGATGATTTATAAGATTCCTCGACTTCGTCATCGGATGACGGCATTATAATGATGTTGAAGGGGGATAGGTGCGAGCGATGCTCGCACCTATCCCCCGAATTACCACTTAAATCCCCGTCATTTCGACGATTTATCGGAGAAATCTTATTGGGAGAACTTTGCCTCTGCTAAATAATTTTTAAAATAATTTCTAGGGGAAAGTTGCGGATATGCATTAAAAA
>JAKQEZ010000695.1 GCA_029558435.1 Bacteroidota bacterium | reverse complement strand
TCCAATTCAGGTAATCTTCTTTCTGCCAAATATCACCATACATTTTTTCCTCAAAAGCTTTGAGTTCTTCCATTTCCATTTCCTGTTCGGCTGCTGCAATTTTTTCAGCCAATTTGGGGTTTCTACGCAGGTAAACTTTTTTGGCATAGTCTGCACCGCTGGCAAAAGGTGGGTCAATGTAAACCAAGTCCACTTTAATGCCTTTTTCTTTCAGGTAAGCACAAGCTGAAATACACTCGCCACGAATAACCATATTTTCAGATGGCTCGCCTACAGTTTCCAAAGTTTCTACTTCGTAGTAAGGCATACCTCTTTTTATGCGGTCGTAAACCTTATCGTTTTCACGGTAACGCAACACACGCTGTGTTCGGGTAATGTTGTCTAATATCGCTTGCCCTTCAACCGTGTTCGGGTAATATGGAATGTATTTTACTGGCATATCTTAATCGTTAAAAAACTGGTTCAACTTGTTATTCAATTTGGTAATGTTGGCTTCAATGTTTTTGCTGTCTTCCAAATACAGGAAATCAAAACGCTGATAGCCGAATTTTTCTTGGTTGAGTTTTAAAAACTCGGTTTCTACATAGTTTTTCTTGCGTTGAAAAACTTTGTCTTCTGCATACAATGCTCCTTTGGTTTCAATCAAAAGGGCTTTGTGAATTTTGTCTTTGGCGGTTCGTTTCACAATCAAAAAGTCGGTGGTGTATTTACCTATGTTTTTCCAATATTTGCCTTCTTTGGCAAAGCAGCTAATTACAAACTCGGTTAAGCCACGTTCGCCATTGTAATAAATCTCCAATTCCTTATTCTGAAAGTCGGAAAGCAATAACGCTTTTTGCAAGGTTTCAATTTCAAAACCGCTGCTTCCGCCACCGCCAAAATTGTAGGGCAAATAGTGAAACGATTTGTTTTTAGATTTTACCGGTAAACTGAAATCATAAGGCTCTTTAAATTTTTCATAGGAAGCAAAGGCAATTTCTAATGGCGTGCCTTTTACCATTTCTAAATTCATTTCGTACAATTCTCTGATTTTTGCTTCATCAATCGTAAGGGGTAAATTGGTTTTATCTAATTCCAATATCTTTTTGCTGTCTGCTTCGTTCGGGAAAAGTTTTGGATTTTTCTCTACATCAGTCAGTTTAGAAGCAATGAGCAATTCGGCTTGTTTCGGAATTACTTCTGTATCGGTTTGCAATTCTCGTTTGATGCTGAATGCCACACGAATTTTTGATTGTATCAAATGCAAATCATACAACTCATTGAAAAATCGGTTGCCGTCTTTCTCGTACGAAATCGTTTCAAATATTTCTTTCAGTTCTTTGTCGTATTGGTGCAAATCGGTTTCTTTTATCAAACCGAAACTTTCTCTTGAAATCTGAAAAAGCCATTGGTTGTATTTGGCAAAGGCAATTCCTGTTTCATTTACTATGTCAATAGCTCCTGTGTCAATGTTTGCAATTTCGCTGGTGCTGATTAGGGCGGAAGCTTTGAAATTTTCCAAATGCTTGATGATACTTTTGAGTTTGGCTTTGGTGTTTGCCGTTTCTTCTTCATCAATACTTTGGTAAGTAACTTTCATTTGGTAGAACTCCACCTTTGGCATTTGCAAATAATCCATTCGGCTGGTGCGTTCCACCATATCAGGTTTACCGCTTCGCTTGGTGTTGTTCAGTTCGTCAATGCTGCTATTTTGTTCTTGTTTAAGTTGTTTGTTCAGCGTTTCGGCATTGTCTTTATTCAACCAAATCAAAGCGGTTTCTTC
>JAKQEZ010000693.1 GCA_029558435.1 Bacteroidota bacterium | reverse complement strand
CATTTTGACCGTTTATTTGTCTGCCGAACTGAACGGTTTGATTTAAATATCCGCCTTCAATTCTAATGTTTTTGTTAAAGCGATACCCAAGTAGAATTCCAATTCTATTCTGGTCAAAGATATTAGCATTTACATTTTCTCCAAATCCAACAAAAATTTCGTCATACAATGCAATGTAAGGTGTCTTGTCTTTTATTTCCTTTCCTTTTAAAGGCACTTGAAGTCTTACCATATATCGCATTCTGTTTAGTAGTGGAAATTCATCTTCCTTTTCTACGTTAGCTGAACTATATCGTCCAACAAATCTTTGCTCTAACATAAAACGGTGAGAAAAATCTACTATACCTTCCTTATGAGATAGTTGCACCATTTGAAATAATCTGTGTTCGGTAAAATCTCTACCAAGTCCGTTTATAGGTATTTCGCCATAGGGAAATGTTTCTATCCAAGCGTAACCTGCTCTAATCAATACTCTTGGATTGAGTTGGTAATTTACGCCAACTCTTAAAAGACTTTGTTGCCATTCTGTTATGTAATTATCCCTACGCCATTGATATTCGGTATGTAATCCAAATTTTTCTGACAATTTGAAAGTGCCAAAATAATTGTACCAACCAATGTTTTCGTGGGTTTTTATACGATTATTTTGACCTGTAACATTATTACTAATGAAACAAGTCAAAACAAGTATAATCAATAAATTTCTATTCATTTTATTTTACAAATTCAAGTGTTCCGTCTGTTAAACGATAAAATGCACCTACAATTTTGATTTCGCCTTTGTCTTCCATTTCTTTCAAAATAGGACTTTTTTCTCTAATTTGTTGCATAGCATATTTCACATTGTTTTCACAAACGTGTTTCACAAATTCATCATTCTTTGAAGTTTTTTCTCCTGCAAAATCTTGGCTCATTACCACAGCTGGTTTTATTTTTGCAAGCATAGCAGTAATATTTCCTAATTTTACGTTATCAATAGCACCTTTCACAGCACCACAATGTTGATGTCCCAAAACAAAAACTAATTTTGCACCTGCAACTTTACAAGCAAACTCCATACTTCCTAAAAGGTCTTCATTTACAAAGTTACCTGCTACTCTGCCTACAAAAATGTCGCCTAAACCTTGGTCAAATACATCTTCAACTGGCACACGACTGTCTAAACAACTTAAAACAACTGCTTTGGGAAATTGTCCTGGTGCTGATTTACGAGCCTGTTCGCTATGGTCTCTTTGAGTTGTTGTTCCTGACTGAAAGCGTTTGTTGCCATCTACAAGATCTTTAAGAACTGCGTCAGGTGTCAAAGCAGCTTGTTGTTCTTTGGTCATAACGTGATTAATTACTTGTTCTGTTTTGTTTTCTGTTGAAACTTCTTTTTGTGTTTCCGTCTTTGCTCCTTGGTTACAAGAAAATAGGGTTAATGAAACCATTGCTGTTGCTAAAATCTTTCCGTACATTTTTGAATAAATTTTTGTTTTGCCTACTTCTTAATAC
>JAKQEZ010000689.1 GCA_029558435.1 Bacteroidota bacterium | reverse complement strand
AAGAACTGTTTTGAATTTTCGTTCTCCAAATTCTCGTATGTATGCTGAAATCACATATTCAAGAATTTCATCGTAGCTCATAAGGCTTAATTGTGTCAAATTCATATTGTCGTTGTCTTTAAAATGGCTTATAACGGTTTTTGGCTTGGCGAAGTGGCGGATTTTTAGCACAAATGTTTAATTGAAAAACTGAACTTGAACCTTGCACTAAACTGTCATAGAAGCACGTCACCCGCCATTTTGCCAAACCAATGTTAGCACTTCGCCCTTCTTTTCTGTCGTGTTTGTTCGTTGTCATTTTGTGTCTGTCTTGGTGCGTTGGCTTGGTGGCTCTTTTGGATTTTTTAGCGTTGGTCTGTGCTGTTGGGAAAAAATACAAATGTGCCACCAAATGCGTTGGCCTACGTGTCTTTAAATAATTGTCCGTCAGTTAATATTTTTGTTAAGTCAGTTGGTTTAATGTTAGTCAAGTCTGATTTGAATTTAACCTCTGAAACTCGTTCAGGTATATTAATTCTTTCAACTTTTGAAATGTCTTGATGTCTGTAAAACCTTAATGAGTTTTTAGCTAAATCATAATCATATTTAATTTTTGTTGTCTGTTCAAAAGTGTTTCCCAGAGTTTTTGCAACTATTCTAAAAATCTTTTCTTTCAATTCCATTTCTACAATTCGCTTGTCGATTTTGTCTAACAAGTCGAGTATATTCAGTCCATTTGAAACTTGCTTAGTGAAAACTGAAGCAATAATAACTTGGCAGTCAATTGTCGGATTTAATTGTTCAGCGGTAAAAATGTGAACTCTTTCTAAATTACTGCTGCTTTTTACTTCTATTTTTTCGCTGTCTGCATTAAAGTCAAATTTTTCTTCTGGAATGTTGTGCCAATAATTAATTAATGTTTCAGGCTTTTTGCTTTGTTCAATAAGAATAAGTTCTGCCCAAAGTCCTTGAATTGTTTTTGTTGGCGTTTCAGTTAATGACCTAAAAATTTCAACGAAATTTTTAAATGTTTGAAAAACTTCTTTTTGCGTTGGTTTTTTTGAAAGTGAATTTAAAAGTGATTGAGCAATTCCAAGGAAATAGTTTTGCAATATTTCTTCATTGCTTTTAAATATGATTACAGAGTAATTGTCAATTTTAGATTTTCCATTTTCCGAAACCTTACATTCAAGATTGTGTGTAAGTTCAATATATTTTAGCTTGATGTTTTTTTGTGATAAATGGGTTTGGTCAAACTTTGAAGAAATTAATATTACTGGAAATCCAAGATAGTTCACGCCAATTTTGGCAAATGGAAAATCACTCAATGCGACAGCATTGAATAATTTTGGATTTTCCGTCTGCGGAATTTCTATTTCTAAAAAAACATCTAACAAACTCATATATTGTCGGGTTGTCTAATGATGTCTTTGCCAATTGCTTCAGGTATCCAAATAGCAAGACTTATTAAATCATTGTACACTAAATTTCCATTTTCATCTAAAATTGGATTGCCACTTACATCAGTAAGATTTAATCTGTGAATTTGGATTGTAACTTTGTCTTGATTTTTAATATTTCTGTCTCCAATGTAAACTTCGCCTTTTCTTAATCTACCGTTTGATGTTGGTTGTTCCCCTTGAAAAAGTTGCTGAATGTTATCGTTTTGGTTTAATCTACGTTGTCTTGTTGTTTGGACAATTGCATTATTTTCAATTCTTGAACTCATCAAATAAATCAAACAAGTTTCGTTTGGATTTTCTTGTAAATATGAATTTAATAAACCCCTTAAACTTGAATAGGTTTGACTGTCTGTTTCTCTTGTGAATTTTAATCTATTTAAAAGTTGCTTCAAACTTTCTTCAAGCGGTAATTCTGCTTCTAAATGTTTTTGTAAATCGGTTCGTTCTGTATGCCCTTGATTAGTTGCAAAACTTGTAATGTGATTATTTGCAAATTCAGCAACAACACTCTTATTGAATGGTATTAATTTTTCTGTGTCGTGAGGTGCTCCAACAATAAACCATTCTTGACCAAAGTAATCTCTATCAATGTCATTGAATAAAATATTTGGTCTTGTAAGTCTTAACATTTGGTCTAAAACTGCTTCTCTGTCCCATTCGTTCAAGTGTTTATTGTTTACATCAAATTCTTCTAAACGCTGTCTAACATCTTCCTCGTGTTCTATGATTGCTCTAAATGCTTCAATGTTTGGGTTGTCCAACCAAACACGGCAAAAACCTAAATACGAACCTTTGTAACCAAAAAATCTTGCTCTTTGTAAAGTTGTATCAACTTGTCCTGTAGCTAATGGTCTTGGCATATATGAAACAGTCAAGCCTTCAACGGTAAATCCTCTGTCCATTGCTTGACCACCAACTAAAATGTGAGAATAAAAGTCACTCCAACGAATTTCAGGCGTTCTTCCACGACTTGCATTTATTTCCATAATTCTTGTGTTCTTTATGGAATGTAAAAGCCTCGTATTTGTTAGTTCTTCAAAAGCTGGCAAATCAGATACAGTTAAATTCAAATCAACATAAGCCTCTTTAAATTCTCTCAATAGTTCGTTTCTTTCTTCTTCGTCAGCTGGCGAATTGCTTTGCAATAATGTTTTCCAACTTTCACAAACATTTCTAATCCAAGTGAAAAATATATTTTGTGAATTGGTTAATCGTGATGGGTGAACCATCATAGAACGATTGCGTTGGTCTCGTTTCATTTCACCAGCCACAACACCCAAGAAAAATATTTTTAACGCAAAAAGTAAACTTTCTGGTGGTTCGTGAACTGGATTGTGATTTGAGGGAATTTCTAAATCAGGAATACGTCTAACAAGGTTTGGATTTTGTACAAAAAAAGCATTACCACCTGTATATCCGCTTCCTGGCGTTAATAATTTTATGAAGTTTGGCGAAAGCCTATCCATAATGTTTATGAATAGATTGGCTTGTGGTGTTGCAGTATATTGTAAAAATGTGTGATGAGGAAATACACTTCTTAATTCATTAATTCTTCTGTAAATTGTTGAAACTTCTCCCTCATTTACAGCTTCTCCAGCATTTGCGTTGGCTCTTGCTCTTGTATTTAAACTTGCTTGGTCGCTTTCATCATCTATAATTAGAGTTGGCACACCATTGAGGTTTAAGTCCGCTAAAAGATTGGTTAGATTTCTTAACCGACTACCGTTTTTCATTACAGTTATCAATAGAGTTGAGCAATTTTCTCTTGGGAAAGTTGGGTCTGCCCATTGCTCCAATTTCATTTCTATTGTGTCTCTGTCTTCTTGTGTTCCTGCATTTTTAATGATTGTCCATTTACGGTCAAATCTTGTATCAACACGTAAGTCCTTTTTCATTCTTTCAAAGGACTGTTCGGAAAGTGGAATTGAAGTTCCTGCAATGATTATTACGATTTGGTATTGATTGTCGTTTGCTAAAGCTGCAACAGAAGTAAAAGAAAGTGTTTTTCCGCTTTGAACATATCCGATAACCAAACCCGTTTCTACATTTTGTTGTTCGGTGGGATTGCCACACATTTCTAAAATCTTAAAGGTTTCATCAATAACACGGTCGCCAGTTGCGTTAATATTTCCTGTGCTATCTGTAAAACCTTTGTGTTTTAGTAACCCTTCAATTTCTTCCCCTTGATAGGGTTGCCATTTTGAATTGTTTGGATTTGTATTTCCTGTGATTTCTATTATTTCTGCCATAACTAACTTTGAGAGATTTTTGTAATTAGTTGATTGAAATTTCTACGAATTTCTCCTTGGGTTTTTGCTCCGCTTTCTTTCGCTATAATTTCTGCCAATCCCATTGCTGCTGCCATTTTCAGGATTGGTTCAATTTTTCCATTTTCAGTTCCTGCATACTCAACCATAAAAGGATGTGTTAGGGATAGTCGAATACCAATTTGTTTGACATTAGGTTCTGTTGATGGTTCTTTTATTAAATGCGGACCAACTTCGAGTAAGTCATTTAATGAAGTATCATAAGAAAGTTCAATTGATATAAGCCAATTAATTTTATTGAAATTTACTTTGAATGATTTGTAAATTCTTTTTTCAGTTTTTGGCAACTCAATTTCAACATCACTTTCAACTATGGGATTTTCAAAAGTTTCCTTTATGGCTTCGGGTGCTTTCTGCTCAAAGTCTGAAACTGTATGGCTTAAAGCTTTGATACCTGAATTTCTATAATCAGTATCATTTGCCCTTGCCCTGAATTTTTCAGCTTGTGTTAGTAATGGGAAATTATCGTGTGAAAGCTCATCTTTTAAACATTGTAAAAAAACATCAAGATTTTCATCCCATTGTATTCCTTTCTTTGTGAATGAAACATCAAAACCTTCTAAATGAAGTTCTCCGAAAACTCTTTGGTAACGATAGCTATTCGGTGCTCCAAATATAAATTCAGGTCTAAATCCATTATCAAAACTTCCTTCAATTACTCTACCTCTTCTAAAAAGTGCAAAACCCGCTTCTGCCGTTGAGCCTGTTTCTCTAATTCCAACAAAACCCTTTACGGATAAACCATCTTCTAAACCAAAATTAATTTCTCTTTTCCATTTTATTTTTTCTCCGTTTGGGTCATCATATTTTGGTGCAATGAGAATATTTGGTTCTGCAAACTGTAATTCTGTATTATCAACAATTAATTTTAAAATTCCTTTGCGAAGAAATTCTCTGTAAATACTTGCTAAATGTGATTTTACTTTTCCAAGTCCTTTTCGTCTTGGCATCTTGTTCACATTTAGCAATTCAATAATTGTGTAGTGATGGTTTTTATCTGTTGTTTTTGAAGTGAATTCTAATTCTTCAAGTTTATCCTCAAAGATTTTATTCATATCAAATTTCACGGTTTTCTCTTCTGTTTCGTTTAATGCTTTTGTCCTTACAGTCCAGTAGTCTGAAAACCAACAAGAAGCAGATTTCATTCCCATTCCAAACTCAGAAAGACCAGAGGTATCTGCTGGAATTTCCGCAGCTCTAAAAGCACGACTATAGTTTGCTTGTTCTATTCCTCCTGCATTATCACGAATTGTAATTTTGTTTTCAGGGTCGTTTATCTCGATTATAACTTCTAATTGAAAATCGTCACCGTGAAGTTGTTTTAATGCCTTTTCATTATTCAAATAACTTGCAATAGCATTGTCAACAAATTCCGCCAAAGCAAACCAAGTTTCATATTCTAAAAACTTTAGAACAGATAGCATAGAAACGTTTGGTCTTATATTTATTTTGTTCTCGCTCATACTGTTAAATATTGTGTTACTTTATTCGCATTCAACTTTTTTGCCTTTGCTTGTGGCAAATCGTTTGGGTCAATTATTAATTGCTTTGCAATTAATTCAACAATATGAGAATTTACTGCGTTGCCTAATGCTTTGAAAGCTGCATTATCATTTTCAGGTAATTTAATTCCTGATAAAGATTGAAGTTTTAAACCTTCTTTTCTTGTAATATATCTTTTCTCCCAACCAATGATTGGAATTTGTGTATTTGTACAAACCAATGAAGGAAAAAAATCTGCCTTTTTAATTCGTATTCCCGATGCTCGGAATTGTAAAATGTAGTCCGTTATTTTTCGTTTGTTGTCGCCAACATTCCATTCTAACTTTTGCCAACTTTGAGAAGGTAATTCAGAAATACGTTTTACAACATCTTCAACATAGCTTTTGTTTTCCTTGTAAAATTGCCTGTTGTATTTTATGTACTTTTGTTTCCAGTCAGGAAATTTTGTTTCAACTCTTGCGTAGCTCGGAAGGTTTGCCAATTGTTCTTCTTTAGTCATTCCTTTTAAACTTATTCCAAAATTTCCTTTGTATTTTGAAAGTTCATTAGCCGAAAGTAAATGAGGAAATTCATCTTCAAAAGGATAAGTCGCTCCAAACTCCATTCCCCAGATAGGAAAGCCGGGAAGTTTTACCTCTTTTGGAATATTTGAAATAAATTCTTGCCAAAGTTTTATACAGTCTTGATTGGCTTTAGGTAGTTTTTTTGCGTCAGATGGTTCTACTTCAATGAATTTATGAATATCAATTTTATTAGTTTTTCTTTTGTCAACTTCATCAAAACTAAAATGGTCTAAACCAATTCTTGAACCAACAATAAAAATTCGCTTTCTGTGTTGTGGAATACCAAAGTCTTGCGGTGAGTAAATATTATGGTCAACCTTGTAGCCAATTCTATCTAATTCACTTTGCATAAATTCCCAAGTCGCTTCATTGTCGTGTTTGGCAATAAAAGGTACATTCTCAAGTATGAAAAAAGTAGGTTTTCTAAATTCAAGAATTTTTACAATTTCGTCAAACAAAGTTCCTCTGTCGTCCTCTCGTCCAAGTTGTTTGCCTGCTTTTGAGAATGGCTGACAAGGAAAACCACCGCACAAAATGTCGTGTTCAGGTATCGTTTCAATTTCCTTGTCAACTATTTTTTTTATATCTCCGTGTACTTCAATGCCCCAGTTTTTCGTGTAAACTTCTCGCAAAATAGGGTCGAGTTCACTAACAAAAACACATTCGTGTCCGAGTTTGTGAAGAGCTTTATGAAAACCGCCAAGTCCTGCGAATAAGTCTATAAATTTCATTAATTATTTTTCTAATTTAAAACCGTCAAAGTTACAATTTACGTTTTGGTTAATGTCAAAAGTTGCCGTTAAGTTGTCCATTGTCCGCTGTTGGGTTGGTGGGTGGGCTTGGGTGCGGTTGGGCAAAATTAAATGTGCTGCAAAAGCGTTGGCTCGTGTGTCGGCTTGCAGCTCTTTTAATTTTGCGAAGGGTTGGCATTTTGTCTGTCATTTGTCTGTTCGTTTATTGTCGGTCGTGTTGTCTTTTAGGGTGAGTGCTAACGTTTTGCGGCTTTGCGAAGGTGGCGATTTTCAGCACTAAACTTCAATCGAAGCACTAAATTTTGATTAACCACTTCACTGTCATACGAAGCACTGCACCGCCACTTTTGCAAAACCGCTGTT
>JAKQEZ010000687.1 GCA_029558435.1 Bacteroidota bacterium | reverse complement strand
AAGAACTTACAAAATATTCAGTCGCCATTTGATACGTTGTAAAAATATTACTACCTTGCGAAATATTGTATACCAAAAACTATACATATACGACAAACGGGTGTTGGATAAGTATAACTTTTGTATACATATAAGCGAGTTACCTGCAAGTGTAGCAAGGGTGCAAATCACTTGCATTTGCAATGTAATAAAAGGCAAAACCTGTGAAGCCGTTAGAGCAGGAGTAAAAATCCAAACACTATATCTATGTTCGGGGAAAATTTCAATCTGAAAAATGACGAAGAGATTTTAAAAATCAATTCGCCGCAAAGTTCGTTAGAGGGACCGTATGTTGTGGTTTATAAAAGTATCGCGCAACGATGGGTCATTGTCACTATGAATTGGGACGATGCCCCAACTTTGGGTATTCGGTGGTTTTGGGGCAAAAATGGTAATCCCATTTCTCGTTCTTATGCCACTTGGTTGGTAATTCCTTCAATGTTGCATAACGCAGTATTGAATGGTTTGCCTTTGGAATTTGCATTTAGAGACAAAGTCAATCGCTTTTTGGTAGGAGAAATTGATGGTGCTACATTAAAGAGAGGAGGATATGCAAAATGAAAAAGATAATCGTTACAACATTAGCAATCGTCTTTTCGTTGAGTGTTTTTGCCCAAAATACACCAACACCATATCAGAAAAGGCAATTGGAATTATCCAAAAAGTATTTCCAGATTTTTTACGGGTACCGCATGTCTATGGCTGATGAAGTATTTTATGAACAGTTGGCGGAAGGAAAAGATGCACAGGAATTTTTGCTTGCAATGGGAATATTAGGTTATGCAATGAACCATTCGGAAGCGCAAGTCAAAAAAGTTCTCACACAAATGAAGAACGAATATGCAGCAGCCGAAAAACTGAAAAATGCGACTGATATTCGATTGGAAAAAGAAGCAAAAGCCCGTGCGGAGCAGGCAGCGAAAGAACAAAAATTGAAAGAAGTGCAAGAAGCATACGAAAAAACTGATGTCGGTACAATTTCAAAAAACATAAAATCTACTTTTGAAAAATGGAATCTGAAAGGCGAATTTGAAAAAGAAGCCGATTATGCTGGACGTCTGCTAAATCAATCACAAACAGCATTTGACGAAATTTGTTTGGAACAAATCAAAGACAGAATAAAGAACAAAAATACCTATTATTGGGAAAAGAAATTATTGCCTTACAATACTGAAAATGAATTTTTTATGGTTTATTTCAAAATCAACGATATAGAATGGCAGAGCAATATAAATATTCCAATTGTACAAGCAGAAGATTTTAAAAACAAATTTTCTGACTTGCGTTTTAACATTGGCGATTACGACTGGTGCTTTGTGGAAAACAGTTTATGTCCCTCTTTGATAACATTAAAAAGTCGAAATAACGACACTAAATATCAGTTCCCTGTATTGCTTCAAAATCAA
Source organism: Bacteroidota bacterium (assembly GCA_029558435.1). Next base: position 1,080 of record JAKQEZ010000687.1, on the reverse strand, counting down.
TCTGAGATTAGTCAATCATTTGAAGATATTGAAATTGACAATCCATATCTAAGCGGTTATGTTTTCAAATTTTCCAATGCAAAAGCCATAACAGAGAGGCAAGAACGCGAAAAACAGCGTTTGGATTCATTGGAATTGGCAACTTTTAATAACCGTTTAGACTCTGTTTATAGTGATTACAACAAACAATTACTAGCTAATCCATACAATTTAAAAGAAAGTGTATTAAAAGATTACGATAAAATTACGTTGACAAGCACAGGTAACCGCCAAAATTTGTATGACCGTAAAGTCTCTGATATGAAATCTGAATTTAATCGTTTGGAAAAGGCTTTTGAATATAACCGGAGTAATGAATATCGCCAAAATGGGAAACTATTTGCAACTGAAATCGAGTTTGACAGTTTTTACAAAAACGGAATCGATAGCTATCAGGCAGAAATAGAGAAAAGAACAATTTTAAAATTTTTCTCGGATAATGTGAAATTTATAGAAACAATGGATTTTCAAAAGGAAGCGAAAGAAACTCTTGGCTCTGCATTTATGTCAGGTTATACAGGGAGTTATACCGATTACTCAAAAATAAACGCCGATAGGAAAAAGATTTTATCCGCAATAAACGAAAGTCAAAACAAACCGTATTACTCACAATTGCTTGATTTTGTTGTTGAAACCAACAACGGGCTGAATAAGGAATGGAGTAAAAATGGACAACATTTTGAGAGCAAAACGATGTTTTACAACGCCTATATTTCAGACGATTACAAGAAAATTCTAAAAGAGAAAAAAAAGAAATCATAAGAAAAAAAACACCAGCAGGTAACACTGTGTATAAAACATGGCAGGGGTAGTGCGTACCCGAAACGTATCAGCCCGCTCCAACCGTCATTGTCGGCTGACAATGACACTCTCCGCAATCTGCCACGTTTCATACACTTTACCGTTGTAAACAATTGTGAACCAGCGCAATAAATATCAATAGTTGCAATTGAAAGGGTAAGTGGCAAGCTTACGTGCAGAATTGAGAATAAATCAGCGTTGAAAGCTCGCTTGCAAAAGCGGGATTGATTTCAATTCTTG
>JAKQEZ010000685.1 GCA_029558435.1 Bacteroidota bacterium | reverse complement strand
GCCTGGCAATCCTGGTGCGATTACATTCAAGTACGCAATCATTTCCGGATTTTTATTGTTGTAAAGTCTCATATCTATTTTATTTTTTTGTAATTTTTGATATTAATTAAGTGTCCGATTCTTCGTATAGCCAATAGTTATCGGCAACCTTAAAAAGACAGCGTACCTTGCCGACAGTACTGCTCAATTCTTTTGATTGCCTTATTAAAATAAACATTATCTATTTCTATTCCTGTAAATTCAAAATCCATTTTATCAAGTCTATTTGCTTTTTCTATTGCAATAGCTATACTTCCACTTCCTAAATGTGTATCAAGTATTTTTGCACCTTTTTCTGCGTAGTTTTTTAGCAAATACTCATATAACTCAATCGGCTTTTGTGTTGGATGAAATCTATTTTTATCAGTATTGTTTATTTTAACAAGTCTTGCAGGGCTATCAAATGAAGTCCAAGCTATTTCTATTTGACTCATTGTTGGTATCATTACCACTTTATCCCAGCAAATTATAGTTCTTGTTGGTGGCAAGTCAAAGTAATTTCCGCCCCAAATAATTTGATTTTTACTTACTCTAAATAATTGTTCCCAATATTCTTTATCAGGTGTTTTATCATCCCAATTTGTACGCCTTATATCATCCATAAATTTTATTTGTGAATTTGTGCCACCACCATCGGTTGTTCTTTTCCCAAGTCCATAAGGCGGGTCTACTATTGCCAAATCAAATTCCTTATAAGCAAAATTCTTCATCAGTTCAACATTGTCAGAATTGAAAAAAGAAAGGCTGCCGATAACAGCGGTTTTGCGTAATGGGGGCTGATGTGGTTCTAACATACTTTTGTACTTAAATTAAACTTTGGTTCTCTGTATCGGCTTTTGTGGGTTAAATCCCCCACTACGCAAAGCCGCAAAACGTTATGGGAAATTTTAAAAACCTTTCCCCACCGCACGGTTTAACGGACATAAGAAACAAATTCAGTTCCTCTGTCGCAAAATGATTTTACCATCGAGCAAACTAATCCGAATGACATACCCGAATGACCTTGCCCCTCAATGATACTTTTTGCAACATCAAGTTCGCAACCTGCATTTAATTCTTTCACAATATCAAGTGTTGCTCCTAATTCCATTCCTTGATACAAGTCATCTAACCTAATAGGAACGCATTTCGCCCAAGTTTCGTGATATTTTTCATCAAGTATTGCATTGCCTTTTTCAATCCACTCTTTTGTTAATTCAGGTATTGCTTCTTTATGCCTTTTTTCTTCGGCTTTGTATTCTTCGTGTCTAATTCGTTTCGCTTCGTCAAATTCATCTTTTGTTTTGCCTGTAATTTTCTTGTAAGCAGAATCCACATCATCAATATCAGAGTATAACTTTTGTCCGTTAAACTCGCCATAAACCAACTCACCACGTTCTTTGAATCGTGCTAAGTCTTTCATTGCTCTTTCGATGCTATCTCCTGCACCAAATTCGATTTTTCTGTAATTCGTTTCCATTTTATTATTTGTTGTTTAAACGCCCACCCTAAAAGGTTTTTAAAACTATCCCATAACACGGGTTTGGCAAAATACCACAGGATAGGTTGTGCCAAAATTTATTCATTGCTTGGTGGCACTTCGCCAAGCCCGAAAACGTTATAGCCAATGGTATGACGACAGAAACACAACATATTAACAGCGTGACAAAAGAACTTTTAGACAACGGTTTTCTTCACCTGACTGACCAGACCGAAGAGCAATTAAACGAGTTAATACATTCGTTGGGACAGGTTAT
>JAKQEZ010000684.1 GCA_029558435.1 Bacteroidota bacterium | reverse complement strand
CTGCTAATTTTCCTACCGTGCGTTTGGCACAATTTGCCACCTTAATTCATCAATCGAGTAAATTATTCTCTAAAATTCTCGAAACAACTTCTTATAATGAACTGCGTCCGCTATTTCAATGCGAAGTGTCCGATTATTGGTTGACGCATTATTTGTTTGGCGAATCGAGTAAGTTGGTGTCCAAAAAGTTGTCAAAATCTTCCATTGATAGTTTACTGATTAACACGGTCGTTCCGTTTTTATTTCATTATGGTAAAGTAAATAATAATGAGGAACTTGTACAACGTTCTTTTGATTTGCTAAGTACCATTACGCCAGAGAAAAATCACATAGTGACTGGATTCGAAAATTGTGGTATTAAATCTCAGTCCGCCTACGATTCACAGGCACTTATTCAGTTAAAACGAGGTTACTGCGACTTGCATAAATGCCTGCAATGTCATATATCAAAACAGGTGCTTTATGCAAAATTATAACTAAATTGTTTTTTTTAGTAATTTTTTACTACTTTTGTCTCATTGGTATTTAATTATTCATCTTAAAATCATTTTGTTATGGAAAAGAAAATTACCGTTTTTGGCGTTATTGGCGAGGGTTTTTCCATTGGTATGAAAAACTCATTGTCATTGCTGGGTGCTGTCATTTTGTACGCACTTACTATTTGGATTCCTTACCTTAATGTGGGAACAACCATTGCTATGTGTTCTATCCCTGTAGAATTGAGCAAAGGAAAAGTTATTTCTCCATTTTTCATTTTCGATGCAAAATATCGAAAATACATGGGCGAATTTTTCTTATTGTTGGGATTTGTTTCTATTGCCGTAGTGCCATTGATTTTATTTGGATTTTTTCCAGCTATCGTTATCTCTTTAGCATGGTCGTTAGCTGTTTTTCTCTTGCTTGATAAAGGCGTTTCGCCAGGTGAAGCGTTGATACAAAGTAATAAGTTGACTTACGGTTATAAATGGACATTGTTTTTCATCTCGCTTGTGTTGGGATTAATTACCACCGTCATTTTGTTATATCCTATTTTTGCTCTTGTTGATTTCACGAGTTGTTGTGAGTTTGATTCATTAGAGAGCATGAAAGGAATATCTATGCCTTGGTGGCCAATTATTATGATTATAATTGTGTCGTTAGTGTTTCAATTTGCATCATTGGGCGCATCGGCCG
>JAKQEZ010000682.1 GCA_029558435.1 Bacteroidota bacterium | reverse complement strand
ATGGTATCATAACAGACGAAAACGGATTGCCGTTAAAAGGCGCTCACGTCCACATTGCTAACAAGACTACTTCTACTCTACAAAATGGTGCTTTTTTGTTGGAAAAAATTCCAGCGGGAAAACAACGTTTATACATTTCGTTTATTGGTTACCAACCTATTGACACCGTTGTTATTATGAGCCAAAATCTTACAATAAGTTACCAAATGGCCTTGGATATTACCAAACTAAATGAAGTAGCGCTAACCCAACTAAAAAAGACAAACAACGCTAGTGTTCTAGAAGAGCAAATTACAAAAGCTACTATTGAGCAATATAGCAATCAAACCTTAGGCGATGCACTAAAGGAAGTAGCTGGAGTTTCCATACTAAAAACTGGAAGCACTATTGTAAAACCTGTAATTAATGGATTACATAGTAGCCGTATTCCTATTATTAACAATAATGTTCGCATGGAAGATCAGCAATGGGGAACCGAACACGCACCAAATTTCGACGTGAATTCCGCTGGAAAAATCACGGTTATCAAAGGTGCCTCAGCTTTACAATATGGTGGCGATGCTATTGGTGGTTTGGTGTTAATTGAATCGGAAGCGGTGAAAAAAGACACTCTGTTTGGGAAAACAATAGCTAATTTTTCTTCCAATGGTCGTGGTGGTAGCATCAGTTCGAGCATTCATAAAGGAAATCGTTTAGGTTGGAGTTGGAATATGATTGGAACCTTAAAATATTTGGGCGACAGAGAAACACCCGATTATATTTTATCCAACACAGGAAATCGTGAGCAAAATTTCTCTGGAAGTACGCAGTATAATGCTGAAAATTATAGTATTGGCGGTATGTACAGTTTTTACAATGCACAAATTGGTATTTTACAAGCATCACATATTGGAAATGTAACTGATTTATTCAACGCCATAACCAATCAAGAACCTTTTATAGTTACACCTTTTACTTATGGAATTGATAGTCCAAAACAAGAAGTCCAACACCATTTAGCCAAACTGAATTTCAAAAAATGGTTAAGTGATGATGCCGTTTTGGATATGCAATACGCGTTTCAATTCAATAATCGTTTGGAGTATGATGTGCGTAGAAACAGTGAAAACAGAAAAGCTTCATTGGATTTACAATTAGCAACGCATACCTTATTGGTCGATTACAAAAAAACGTTTGACCATTGGCAACTAAAAACGGGAATCAATTTAGGCTACCAAAACAACTTTGCTAATCCACAAACAGGTGTTCGACCGTTAATTCCAAGTTACCAAAAAATAGATTTAGGAACGTATGTCATTGGAACGTACAATATTGATAATTCAATGGTTTTGGAAGGCGGTTTGCGTTATGATTTTTCTACTATCGAAGCTACCAAATACTATCTAAAATCAAGATGGGAAGAACGTGGTTATGATGAAGAATTTTCAAACTTTATCGTAGGAGAAGAAGGTAATCAATGGTTAACCAAACCGAAATTCGATTATCATAATTTGATAGGAAATTTGGGATTCAGAAAGCAATTTCATCATGAATTGGAATGGTTTTCCAATGTGAGTTTGGCTTCTCGAAACCCAAACCCATCAGAATTGTTTAGTGATGGTTTACATCATTCAACGGGTCAAGTGGAATTAGGAGTTTTGCGATTGGAAAGAGAACAATCGTTTAAATTCTCAAACACTTTGAAAAAAGATTGGAAGAAAACCAATTTGAGCGTAACACCTTTCATCAACCGAATTGCGAATTTCATTTATTTACAACCTATTGGATTTGAAACAACGATTCGTGGCGCTTTCCCAGTTTGGGAATTCAAACAAACGGAAGCTTTGTTAACGGGAATTGATTTGAATTTCAATTGGGATGTAACACAAGCGTTTTCATACAAAAGCAATTTCGCTTATGTAAATGGAGAAAACCTAACTGAAAACCAACCGTTAATTGATATGTCGCCAGTAACTTGGAATCAAAAATTAGTGTATTCCAATCCAAAATGGTACAACTTTATGGCTTCGTTGCAAAGTGAATTGGTCTTTCGTCAGACAAGATTTCCAAATTATAACTTTGAAGCCAACATTGTAGTAAATAATGAATTAGAATCTGTAATTGTTGACATAAGTTCGTCGCCAGCGGGTTATCATTTATTGCATTTGTATGGTGAATTGAGTTTTAATTTGGGCAAAAACAACAAAATTACAACCGCATTATTCATTCAAAATCTTACTAACACAGCGTATCGCGATTACCTCAACCGTCAGCGTTTTTATGCCGATGAAATGGGTCGCAACATACAATTACAAATCAAATACAATTTTTAAAATTTAAAAAATCATGAAAACTAATTTAAAATTTTTAGCTTTATTTTTATCAACTGCTTTAGTACTGACTTCATGTTCAAATGACGATGCTCCAGTAAACGAAGAAGAAGTAATTACAACAGTTATCGTGACTTTAACTGGCGGTGGAGAAACTATAACATTAACATCAAGAGATTTAGACGGAGATGGCCCAAATGCTCCTGAAGTAACAGTTTCAGGAGATTTAATCGCACAAACTACTTACATAGGTTCAACTAGATTTTTGAATGAATTAGAAGACCCAGCCGAAGAAATCACAGAAGAAGTAGAAGAAGAAAGCGACGAACACCAAGTTTTCTACCAATTACTTTCAAGTTTAGGAACTGTAACTTATACAGATACTGATGTTAACGGGAAACCAATCGGTCTAACTTTCACATTAACAACTGGAAGTACTGCTGCGACAGGAAATTTAATCGTTACGTTACGTCATAAATTAAACAAAAATGCTACCAGTGTTGCTGCTGGAGATATTACTAATGCTGGTGGAAGCACGGATGCTTTAGTAACTTTCCCAATACAAGTAGTTACAAATTAAGCTCTTATAAATCCCGATTTTAAATAATCGGGTTTTTTTTAACAAAACTTAACATTTCAATTCCCTATTTTTGTAGCTATTGAACTAATAAATTATGAAATCACCACAAAAATCTGCGCAAGCAAAACCAAATTAAAAAAAGGTGATTCCGTTTGTTACCACTAAAAAATACAATTTTAACAAATGAAAAAAACAGCAACCTTACTCTTTGCAGCAACAGCTTTTGTAGCCTGTAAAAAAGAAGTAACTCCAGAATTAGACATGAGCGTAACGTATCCTGAAACTAAAAAAGTAGACACCGTAGATACTTACTTTGGCGAACAAATTGCCGATCCATACCGCTGGTTAGAAGATGACAGAAGTGCAGAAACCGAAGCTTGGGTAAAAGCACAAAACGAAGTAACCTTTGGCTATTTAGAAAAAATTCCATTCCGTAAACAACTAAAAGAGCGAATGGAAAAACTTTGGAACTACGAAAAAATTTCAGCGCCATTCAAAGAAGGGAATTACACGTATTTCTACAAAAATAACGGGTTGCAAAATCAATCGGTTTTGTATAGAAAAGACCAAAGTGGAAAAGAAGAAATCTTCTTAGATCCCAATACATTTTCTAAAGACGGAACCACTTCATTAGGTGGCATCAATTTTTCTAAAGATGGAAGTTTAGTAGCTTACGCTATTTCTGAAGGTGGAAGCGATTGGAGAAAAGTAATCGTTTTAAAAGCGGATACTAAAGAAATCATCGGTGATACTATTGTTGATGTGAAATTTAGTGGGTTGTCTTGGTACAAAAATGAAGGTTTCTATTACTCAAGTTATGACAAACCAAAAGGAAGCGAATTATCTGCTAAAACTGATCAACACAAACTGTATTTCCACAAATTAGGAACAGCACAAAAAGAAGATAAAGTAATCTTTGGATTGAACGAAAAAAGACGTTATATAAGTGGTTATGTTACCGATGATGAAAATTACTTAATCATTTCGGCTGCAAATTCTACGTCAGGAAATGAATTGTATTACAAAGATTTAGCTAAAAATGGTCCAATCATAAACTTAGTAGATAATTTCAACAATGATCACAGCGTATTGGATAATGAAGGAACTAAATTTTATTTGGTAACCAATTACAATGCGCCAAACAAAAAAGTAGTAACATTTGATTTGAACAATCCAAAAATGGAAAATTGGG
>JAKQEZ010000737.1 GCA_029558435.1 Bacteroidota bacterium | reverse complement strand
TTCACCACAGTTGGAGCAATACTCGCTTCACTTCCGCTAACATCATTGCTTGCTTTTGTTTGGCTTTACACCGATACTAAAGACACGCAAAAAATTTCAGCACTCTCGTGGGAAATACTGATGATGGTCATTCCATCATTAGTATTTTTTGTTGCCTTGCCGCTTTTACTCAAGGTCACAAAATTTTATCCCTCACTTTTTATTTCAGCCGCAATTACAGCAGCAGCTTATTTTTTATGGATGCTGCTGATAAAGAAAATTGGTTTAACACAATAAAAAATTCAAACAATGAAAAATAAAATCATCATCATAAAATTTCTTGTCATTGCCTTTTGCATCAATGCAAAAGCACAATCCAACATCGAAAATGTTTTGGCTGAAATCAGCAAGAACAATAAAACCATTCAGGCAACAGCGCAATTTTACGAAGCGCAAAACCTGCAATACAAAACAGGCAACACACCCAACAACCCAACGGTTGAATACGACTTTCTTTCAGGAAGTCCTGCCACCGCAGGCAACCAACACGATTTAACCGTAGCGCAGCAATTCGATTTTCCTACTGCCTACATCAAAAAATCGCAACTCGCAAAAACACAAACCGCACAATCAGAGTTTGAAATAAAAGCAAACAGGCAAAACATTTTGCTTGAAGCAAAACAACATTGCATTGCATTAGTGTATCACAACAAATTGCAAGTGCAACTAACACAGCAAAAACAAAATACCGAAAAACTCTTAGCCGATTTTCAAACCAAACTCGATAAAGGCGAAGGAAATGTTCTCGATGTAAACAAAGCCAAACTGCAACTCATTCAAATCAAAAAACAATTGCAGCAAAACATTTCCAACATCGCGCAACTCAACACACAACTCACTTCACTTAATGGCGGAAACGCAATCACTTTCACCGACACCGCCTATCAAACACCGCCATCCGTTCCCGCATTCGAGCAACTTGAAACAGCATACGAAAGTGCCGACCCACTCAAAAAAATTCTTGAACAAGAAAAACTCATCACACAAAAACAATTGGAGTTAAGCAAATCAATGTGGCTGCCAAAAATGGAACTTGGCTACCACTATCAAGGCATCCTCGGACAAACCTACAACGGCATCCACACAGGAATTTCAATTCCCCTTTGGGAAAACAAAAACACAGTCAAACTTCAAAAATCAAAATTGCTTTTTGCAGAACTAAACATACAAGACCATCGCACCGAACACTACCACGAAATAAAATCACTCTACGAAAAATACACCAATCTCAAAATCACTTTGCAGGAATACCAAACCATCTTCGCCACACTCAACAACACCGCACTATTAAACAAAGCATTGGCATTAGGCGAACTCACCACCATTCAATACTTCATGGAAGTAAATTACTACACCGAAGCCCTCAACAACTTTCTACAAACCGAAAAAGAATATCACGAAGCAATTGCCGAGTTGTATAAGTATCAGTTGTAGATGAAAAGCCAACGCACAAAAAAACACACTCTTAAAAAA
>JAKQEZ010000669.1 GCA_029558435.1 Bacteroidota bacterium | reverse complement strand
AAGAAGAAAAAGCGAATTATCTGACTAAATGATTACACCAAAGGAAATAAAGGACAAAACCGAAAGAAAGTACATTTCATTTCTTCAATCTTTGGTTGAACAGCGACCTTTTGAGAAATTGGTTATTCGTGGCGATAAGTCGTACACCAAATCTTCACTGTCGGAATTTGAAAGAGAAATTCAACAAATTCATAGCCATTCAAAAGGGAAAAAGGGTTTTGGCTATACATTGGACTTTCAAAAAGTAAAGACAAAGTATTTAGGAGTTCAAGATTTGCCAATTTCAATTTACTTTGACAATGAAAAAGATTTTTTGAAATTTTTAGGTAAAGAGAATGAAGTAGATTCTTTCAAATCAAATGTTGAGATAATCCTTCGGGAATTCCCTGAACTCAAAGATTGGATAATTAAAAATCCTAAAAAGGTTATTGACAATGCGAACGAATGGAAAAACATTTTGCAAGTGTGTCAATACTTCAAACAAAATCCAAAACCAAATTTCTACATCAGAGAATTGCCGGTAAAAGTTCACACAAAATTTGTCGAGAGAAATAAAAGCATCATAAGGGAACTACTAGATGTTCTAATCTCGGAACACGTAAAAAATGACGAAAAAGAATTTGAAAATAGGTTTAATTTAAAATACGCTGAACCTCAAATTCGGTTTAAAGTTCTTGACAAAACAATATCGGCCAGATTTTTTTCGGGAATTGATGATATTGCAATTCCAGTTAGCCAATTTGAAAAATTGGATTTACCAATCTTTAAAGTATTGGTCGTAGAAAACAAGACAACACTTTACACCACTTTGACACTTCCGAAAATGAATGACACCATTGCAATTTTTGGTAGTGGATTTAGTGTTTTCAATCTTAAAAATGTGCGTTGGTTTGACAATCTTAAATTACTTTATTGGGGCGACATAGATGTTCATGGTTTTGAAATTCTTTCGCAATTCAGGACTTACTTTCCGCAGACAAGAAGTGTTTTAATGGACAAACAAACCTTTGACAAGTTTTTTGAAGACGATAATGGAACACCGACAAACATTTCAACGAAACTTAACTTGACAGACGAAGAACAACTGCTTTACGACATCTTGAAAACAAACAATTGGAGACTTGAACAAGAGAAAATCCCATTAGAATATGTAAACAAATACTTTGACAATGAATAACCCAACCCTTCACAGCCACACACATTGCCAAGTCGCTCAAGCCGACACGCAAGCCAAAACTTGGCAAAGAGTGTGTCTGTCCAACC
>JAKQEZ010000656.1 GCA_029558435.1 Bacteroidota bacterium | reverse complement strand
GGAGTTTATTATGGGGCCTTTTCCATCAACAGAATACAGAACATATGAAGTGGCTCCAAGTTTGGATTCTATTCCAACTTCATTTGTGGCAGTTCCCTATTTTACAAACACAACATCCATGTTTGACAAATCTACAAAGGTGGCTATTGCAAGCCCGATGAAAGATTTGAAATATTATTACACATTGGATGGTTCTACGCCGACATTAAAATCAAAAAAATACACCAAACCATTTTCAATTAAAAAAACAGCAACGGTAAAAGTATTTGCGTACAATCCAAAAACAGCACAAAAAAGCGAAGTTATTGCTAATGAATTTAGATTAAAACCAAGCGATTTAAGTTTGCAATTAAATTCTGAATACGCCAAACAATATTCAGCTTCGGGCAACAATGCGTTGATTGATGGTTTGTATGGTTCTAACGATTATAGAAGTGGCGATTGGCAAGGATTTTACAACAACAATGTGAATGGAGTTGTAACATTTAGCAAAACAAAAAATTTAAAAACAATAGGTTTATCGGCACTTCAAGGTACGCGTTCATGGATTTTCCCTCCAAAAGCAGTTGAATTTAAAATCACGTATGTGGATGGTGAGGTTGAAACTAAAATGGTTGATTTAGAAAAACATCCTTCTGGAGATTGGAGCCCAGAGCAACCTGTTAAATTTGAGGTTACACCAAAAAATAAAGCAATCCAATCGGTTGAATTTACAGCCTACAATTATGGTGTAAATCCAACGTGGCATTTAAGTCCGGGCTACCCTACTTTTATCTTTTTGGATGAAATTTATTTTAAGTAAAATGCAAGCAAACTCTAATTAATCTGGCAACTTTTTTTCTGATAATGTTGCTATTTTAAATGGATGTATTATATTTGCCAGCCGAATGGAATAAACGGTTCCACTAGCAAAGCGAAAATTTTTTTCGAGGTCCTATAGCTCAGTTGGTTAGAGCACCTGACTCATAATCAGGTGGTCGCTGGTTCGAGCCCAGCTGGGACCACAAGTAAAGAGTAAGATTAGTTTCTTACTCTTTTTTTTGATAGTAGCATTACGGCGAGAAGTTTATACCGTCGTAATTTTCAAGGAGGTACGACGTAGAAAATAAGAACGGTGAGCCCAGCTGGGACCATAAAAAAAGAGGCTGCCTATAAAGACAACCTCTTTTGGGGTGGAAGATCGGTCTCGAACCGACGACCTTCGGAACCACAATCCGACGCTCTAACCAACTGAGCTACAACCACCATAAAACAACTGTAAAACCAATTGCGAGTGCAAATATAGCTAAACTTTAGAAAAAAAATACACCTACATCAAAAAATTTCAACTTTTTTTTTCGATTAATCATCACAAAGCAACCATTAACATTGAATTTTAATCGTTTAGCTAAATCACTCTCGTATTTAACATTTAAAATCGACAACTATCTCCTATTAATTTATTATCTTTGCAACGCTTTTAGTAAAGGAATTTGGTGAAAATCCAAAACTGTAACTGCAGCTGTAAGTGCTGTGAAACAATTTCAACAAAAGCCACTGTTCATACTTTGAATGGGAAGGCGAAATTGGTTAGCACAAGTCAGAATACTATACTATATAGCTTAATTTAACGAAGGCTTCAGATTAAAGTCGGGCGTTACTCAATAACTCGCTTCCGTTATTGTTTGATTTCCTCCATTTAACTGATTCTTCACTTTTATTTATTAACTTTTTAAAATTTAAAAGCATGAAGAAAGTTTATTTTTTCGCAGTTGCTCTTTTGGCAACATCTACAGTTTTCGCGCAAAACGACACACTTACATTTGAACAGTATGATTTAGGTTCAAACACGTATTACAATGGTGCCGATGGTGCAGGTAATATTACCATTGGTAACTACACATTGTCCAATAACTACAACACCCAATATGGTTATATGGAAAATGGGTTTGCTATTTCAAAAGTACAAGACATCACAACTGCTGGTTTCACCAACCAATACGCTTCTTACGCTAATGGAGGAGCAAATAACTCTGAAAAATACGGTGTATGTTACAGTGGTGAAATTACTTTTTCATCACTTCGTAAAATCAAAAGCTTGATGGTAACCAACACTACCTACGCTGGTTTATCAATGCGCGATGGGGATAGCTTTGGAAAACAATTTGGTTCACCAAACAATGCTGCTGGAACTCCAGATGGTACCAATGGCGAAGACTGGTTTTTATTGCAAATCATCCCTCTTGATGAAAACAATCAAGTAGTTGGAGATACCGTTGATTTTTATTTAGCAGATTTCCGTTTTGCTGACAACAACCAAGATTACATCCTAAACACTTGGGAAACAGTGCAAATGAACGATGTGCTTGCTAAAAAATTGACTTTCAAATTGTCTTCTTCTGACGTTGGTCAATATGGTATGAATACTCCAGCTTATTTTGCATTGGATAATTTGGTTACAGCACCAAACGATGCATCTGTTAAGTCAGTAGCTAATGCGGCAGTTAGTATTTATCCTAATCCAGCTAACGATGTATTAAACATTGTTACCAACGAAGCTACTTCAATTGAAGTGTTAAATGCGGTTGGAAAAGTGGTTAAAACTGCATCTGTTAACGGTAAAACTACATTGAATGTAAGTGAACTTCCAACAGGTGTTTACTATGTTTCAATGAATTCAACTGCTGGAAAATCAATTCAAAAAGTTGTAATTAAATAAGATTCAAATGAAATTCTATTTGGTAGTAGTGATTTGTTGGTTGATGGCCTTCCCTACTCTTTCTCAAAAGGAAAAAGAAAAGGAAGAAACACAATTGCAAGAAATCAACGTCATTGCTACCAAATTGAACAAATATTTTGTTGACTCATCGCAAGTGTATATTTCGCGCCATGAAATTGAAGCTTTGCAACCCGATGACTTGGGCGAATTATTGAAAAAATTGCCCGGTGTAAACGTTAAATCGTATGGTGGATTAGGCGGATTTAAAACCGTTTCCATCAGAGGATTGAGCGGACAACATACCAGTTTTGTTGTAGATGGTTTTTCGCAAACCAATGCACAAACGGGACAAATCAACATGGGGCAAATTCAATTAGATAATATTGAATCTGTGGTAGTGCAACGTGGTGGAGCATCCGAATTAATTGTTCCTGCAATTGCACAATTAAGTGGAAATGCAATTGTACTTGAAACCTTTCAATCCCAATCTCCAACCATCCCTTTTCAACAAAAATTAATGGCCAAATTTGGCGCTTTTGGACAAAACGATTACAACTATATCGGAAAAACAGGAAGCAAAAAACTATTTGGAGGTATTTACTTTAAATACAGAAACACACACGGTGAATATCCTTTCAAATACATGAATTACAAAACGCAATTAACTGGCGTTCGTAAAAACAATGATTACTCAGACATCAATGGTGGGTTCAATCTGTCTTACCAACCAGTTGATAATCATAAACTTAATTTTCACATTCAGTACCTGGAAAGCAAACAAGGCGTTCCGGGTGCTGTTGTGTTATACAACGACCTTGCAAAACAACGCCTCAATACAAACAACCTTCAAATTAAATTTGATTATGTAGGAAAAGTAAAATCAGTGGGCTATCGCTTTTATTATTCATTTATGAACGATAGTTTGTATTACAAAGATCCTGATTATTTGAATGCTGCTGGTGAATTAATTGCCAGTTATCGCAACAAAGCTCACGATTTTGGTGTTTCGGTTGGACTACCACTTGGAAAATATTTTAAACTCAACGCTGGTGCTCAAGAAATAATCAGTCATTTACATTCCATTGAGTCATTAACCGCTTCTCCTCAACGTTTTCATTTTCTTTCTTTTGTGAAATCTACTTTTAATGCCAATAAATGGTCGGCAGTGGCACAAGTTGGTGTTCAACAAGTTAATGAAATCAACAGAAATGGAGATAAAGCTCGCAACCGCACACGCGTTAACCCTTACGTGGATGTGCGCTATCGTGTACACAAAAATATTTCGTTAATTGCCTATTACCGCAATTCTTTTAGAATGCCCAATTTTAGTGAATTGTATTACAACAACATCGGCAATAACGACCTCAAACCAGAAGATGCACAACAAGTTAACTTAACTACAGCTTTTACAATTCTAGACAGAAACCGCATTTATTTAGGCATTCAAGCAAGTGGCTATTACCATCAAATTGACAACATGATTTTAGCCATTCCAACTAAAAACTTATTTGTTTGGTCTATTCAAAACATTGGTAAAAACGAAATACGTGGTGCCGATGCCATCCTTTCGTTTAGTTGGGCTTTTGGAAAACATTGGACCACCCAACTTACTGCCAATTATACGTTTCAGCAATCGTTGGACAGAAGCAATAAAAACAGTCCAACTTATGGAAACCAAATTGCTTATGCTCCAAAACATATTTTAAACGGCGATGTTTCATTGCAATGGAAAGGTGTTGGAGTGCGTTATTCCAACTTCTATTCATCAGCTCGTTATGCCCTCAATGAAAACATTCCAGCCAATCGAATTGAAGGTTTTTTAATTTCCGACTTCACATTTTTTAGTCGCTTTCAAATTGATAAACACAACAGTGTTCGCTTACAATTTACTTTAAAAAACATTACCGACCAATCGTATGCATACGTTAAAAGTTTTATCATGCCTGGTCGCCATTTCTTATTTACTTTCGTTTATGAATTTATTTAAAATTATAGTAATCGCACTTGTTCTGGTTGCTTGTAAAAAAGAACAAACACCAGATGAAAATATTCCTGTTGATTTTTTTAACAACGGAATTTTAGTGGTCAACGAAGGATTGTTTCAACAAAACAACTCCTCTCTCACGTGGATTGATTTCACTTCTGGCAACTCCAATAGCGAAGTTTTTGAACAAAAAACTGGTCGTCAATTGGGCGACACTGGAAACGATATTGCGCGTTATGGCAACAAAATCTACATTGCCGTTACCACCTCCAGCACGCTTGAAATTATTGATGCCAAAAACGGAAACTCACTCAAACAAATCAATATGGTAGACAATGGAACACCTAAACAACCACGTTTTATTACATTTTCAAACGGAAAAGCATTTATCAGTTGTTTTGACGGCTATGTTGATGTGTTAGATACAACTTCGTTGGAAATTACAACACGCATTAAGGTGGGTGCAAATCCTAATGAAATTCATGCGGCCAACAATAAAATTTATGTTGTAAATTCAGGTGGTTTAAGCTATCCAAATGTTGATTCAACCCTTTCTGTAATTGACCCTGTGGCGTTAGTTGAAACCAATAAAATAGTTGTTGGAAAAAACCCATACCGCATTTCTTCGGATGACAATGGCAATCTTTATATTGTGACTCAAACAGGCTTTAACACCACCAATACACAATGGGTAAAAGTAAAACCAACCCTTGAAATTGATACCATTTACAATTGGCCTGTAAATTTGATGACCAAAATAGGTTCTAACTTTATGTTGTACACTCTAACCGGTTCCAATCAAGCTGCCATTCAGCTGTTCAATCCTACAACACAAACCATAACCAACACCAACTTCATTGATGCCAGCTTATTTACCACATTTTATGGTGCTCAATACGATGCACAACGCAATCAAATTTATTGTTTTGATGCCATGTCGTATGTCAACACAGGATATGTGCGCGTATTCTCCAGCAATGGCGTTCATTTAAAAAATTACAAAACTCAATTAAATCCTTCAAAATTAATTATTTATGAATAAATTTTTTACAATTTTAACCCTTTTACCTTTTGGTACATTAGCACAAAGTTATGCTCCAGCAGCCGGGCAAGTAGGTTCAACAGCTATTCACAAAGACAGTTCAATTTTTATTGGTTGGGCAACTGGTTGTGTCGTTGAACGAGGTTATATGAACGTAGAAGATCAATCCTTGGGATATGCATCTTTTGGTACAACAGCAGAGGCATTGGGAGTTGCAAATGGTGTTACTACATCAACTGTTTCATTAGGCGATAATGGCAAAGCAACATTAACCTTTGATATTCCAATTGGCAATGGTCCAGGACCAGATTTTGCTGTTTTTGAAAATGGACTTAACGATAGCTTTTTAGAACTTGGATTTGTAGAAGTCAGTAGTGATGGAACCAATTTCGTTCGTTTTCCAGCTATTTCAGAAATTCAAACCGATACACAAATTGGAGGATTTGGAAATGTAGATTGCCGATACATTCACAATTTTGCAGGAAAATACCGTGTAGGATATGGAACTCCGTTTGATTTGGACGATTTAGTAGGTTCTCCCAACTTAGATTTAGACAACATCACACACGTTCGTATTGTGGATGTAGTGGGCAGCATCGACCCAGCATTTGGAACTTACGACAGTCAAGGAACTATTGTCAACAATTTGCACCCTACCCCTTTTGAATCGGGTGGTTTTGATTTGGATGCCGTTGGAATTATCCATACCAGCCAAGAAGCAGGAATTGAAAAATTGTACCACCAATTGGTTGCCTATCCCAACCCTACAAAAGGAAATTTGCAAATCAACGTGCAAGTAAGCGATGATTTTTGGGTAACAAACACCTATGGTCAAACCGTAATTTCTGGAACCTTAAAAGTTGGCGCCAATCAGTTGGATGTTTCTTCACTTCCAGCAGGAATTTATTTTGTTCAAACTCTTCAAGGCAAAACTTTAAAAGTGGTTAAAGAATAGTTGTTGCACATTTTTTTAGACAATAAACCAAGCAGAATCTGTATATTTGGAGTCTAAATTTGTTCAATGCTTACACCTCAAATCGACAAAAAGTTATTTCTAATTGATGCTTATGCAATTATTTTTCGTTCGTTTTTTGCGTTTGTAAAAAATCCGCGCATCAATTCAAAAGGGTTAAACACTTCTGCTGCATTTGGTTTTACCAACCATTTGTTGGATGTATTAAAAAACGAGCAACCAACACACATTGCCGTAGTGTTTGATCCTCCAGGCGGTTCTACTGTCAGAAAAGAATCTTTTGAAGAATACAAGGCAAATCGCAATGAAACGCCCGAGGATATTTTATCCAACATAGAACCCATCAAACAAATTATTGATGCATTCAACATTCCAATTATTGAAATTCCGGGATATGAAGCCGATGATGTGATTGGAACACTTTCAAAAATTGCCGAAAAAAATGGGTTTACCACCTACATGGTTACTCCTGATAAGGATTATGGGCAATTGGTGACCGAAAAATCAATGATGTTTAGACCCGGTCGTGGTGGCGAACCTGCACAAATTTGGGGACCAGCAGAAGTTTGCAAAAAATTTGAACTCAATTCAGTTGAACAAGTAATCGACTACCTTGGTTTGATGGGCGATGCATCTGATAACATTCCTGGAATGCCGGGTGTTGGACCAAAAACTGCTTCTAAATTGTTGCAAGAATATGGAACAATGGAAAATATTTTTGCAAATACCGATAAATTAAAAGGCAAGCAAAAAGAAATTTTTGAAACGCAACAAGATTTAGGTCGTCTTTCTAAAGAATTAGCAACCATCATAACCGACGTAGATGTTGATTTTGATGAGCATGCATTGGAATTAAACGCACCTGATGCCGATAAAATTAGAACTGTTTTTGCCGATTTAGAATTCAAAGGGTTTACCAAACGCGTATTGGGCGAGGAATTGGTGGTAACAGTTGCCGAATCAACCGCTGACAACGGTCAGTTGGATTTATTTGGTGTCAATGCAGTTGCAACTCCTCAACAAACAACACCAAGCAAACCTGTTGATGAGCCAGAAAGTACGCCAACAACGTTTAAAACAATAGAAACAGAAAAGCCCAACTACCAACTTATTCAAACGGCAAACGACCGTAAAGAATTGTTGGATTTATTGCTTCAACAAACCGAAGTATGTTTTGACACCGAAACAACAGGTTTGGATGCATTGCATGCTGATATTGTTGGAATGTCGTTTAGTTTTAAGGCGAAAGAAGCGTTTTATGTGGCGCTCCCACTCCATTTTGAGGAAGCTAAATCGATTGTTGAAGAATTTGCACCTTTTTTCACTTCCTCTTCAATTGTGAAAATTGCCCACAATGCCAAATACGACATTAAGGTTTTAAATCGCTACGGAATTAAGGTTGCCTATCCGATGTTTGATACCATGTTGGCGCATTATTTAATTAGTCCAGAATCCAAACAAAACATGGACTTTTTAGCAGAATTTTACTTAGGATACAAACCCATTTCTATTGAAGAATTAATAGGTAAAAAAGGTAAAAACCAAGGAAATATGGGCGATTTATTACCAGAAGAAGTGTACAATTACGCTTGCGAGGATGCCGATATCACCTTTCAATTAAAGCAAATTTTTGCACCAGAAATTGAAAAAGAACACCTCAAATCGTTGTTTTACGACATGGAAATGCCACTTGTTGAAATTTTGGCTGCCATGGAAATCGAAGGAATCAATATTGATCAATCTTTTTTGAACGATTACTCCAAAACATTGGGCGGATTGTTGGATAATTTGGAAAAAGAAATCAAAACCTTGGCTGGAATGGATTTCAATGTAGATTCGCCTAAACAATTGGGCGATGTGTTGTTTGAACATTTAAAAATTACCTCCAAAGCCAAGAAAACAAAAACAGGACAATATGCCACTTCCGAAGATGTGTTGGATGGATTGAAAGATGCCCACCCTATTGTTCCAAAAATATTAGAATACCGCGAATACCGCAAGTTGAAAAGCACTTATGTAGATCCGCTTCCAACGTTGGCAGACGAAGTAGATGGTCGCGTACACACACAATTTATGCAAACAGTAACCGCTACAGGGCGTTTGAGTTCTAACAATCCCAACTTGCAAAACATTCCTGTACGCACAACAGCAGGTCGTGAAATTCGTAAGTCGTTCATCCCTAAAAATGAAGATTATGTGATCATTTCTGCCGATTATTCGCAAATTGAATTGCGCATTATTGCCGCTTTAAGTGAGGATGAAAATATGATTAATGCTTTTAAAGCTGGACAAGATATTCACGCTGCAACCGCTGCAAAAGTGTATGGAATTCCGTTGGAAGAAGTTACAAAAGAACAACGTAGCTCTGCAAAAGCGGTCAATTTTGGAATTATTTACGGTCAATCTGCCTTTGGTTTGTCACAAAATTTAGGCATTTCGCGCACCGAAGCAAAACAAATAATCGACAGCTATTTTGAGCAATATCCAACCATTCGTGCCTACATGGACAAACAAATTGCACAAGCACGTGAAAAAGGATTTGTAGAAACTATTTTTAAACGCCGCCGTTATTTGCCCGATATCAATTCTGCCAATGCCGTTGTGCGTGGTTTTGCCGAACGAAATGCTATCAATGCTCCAATTCAAGGTTCGGCTGCCGATATCATCAAATTGGCAATGGTTGCGGTTTTCAACGACCTCCAAAAAGCCAAAGTAAAATCCAAAATGCTGTTGCAAGTGCACGACGAATTAATTTTTGATGTTCACAAAGATGAAATTGAAAAAATGTCGGATTTAATTCACAACGCAATGGAAAAAGCGGTTAACTTAGTGGTACCAATGAAAGCCGAAGTTGGTGTCGGACAAAATTGGTTAGAAGCCCATTAAAACCAATCACTTTCACTTAAAAAGAAACAAATTTTAATTGTAAAACAAAACACATGAAAGTACAAGTTTTAGTTTTAACTGCATTGTTATCATTGAGCAATGGAGTTTTTGCACAAAGCAACATTATCCCAACGCCAGAACGCTTTCTATCAACAAAAGCAGCTGCATATCGTTTCCATACCATTGCATTTGAACAAGAAAATTTAAACCAAGAAGAACTTGCTGTAATGCAATCGTGGGCAGCTAAATTTACTCCCCCAAACTCGGGCAAGCAAGCAACTGTTTTAAACATCAGTTTTGATCCCTTCAAAACACCTCAATCAAATGCTGATTTCTACGAAGCGTCTTTTGTCAACAACAAAGTGATTGTTCGTTATACATCCAATGCTAGTAAATTGTATGCAGTGAGCTCCATTTTGCAGTTAATTGACCAAAAAAATGACGAACTATTCATCACTCCATTTAAAATTCAAGACAAAGCAAAATTTAGTTGGAGAGGGTTGCATTTAGATGTTGCTCGTCATTTTTTTAATGTTGATGAACTAAAGCGTTTTATTGACATCATGGCGTTTTACAAATACAACAAATTTCATTGGCACTTAACCGATGATCAAGGTTGGAGAATTGAAATCAAAAAATATCCAAAACTTACAGAAATTGGAGCATTTAGAGATTCAACAGTAAACGGCCATTACAGCGATGTGCCACGCACTTATAAAAAAGAACGTTACGGAGGTTTTTACACCCAAGAACAAATAAAAGAAGTAATTCAATATGCAGCAGCACGAAGTGTTACTGTTGTTCCAGAAATTGAAATGCCTGGACATGCACGTGCGGCAATTGCAGCCTATCCTGAGCTTTCTTGCACCAAACAACAAATGCCCGTTGAAGGTTTGTGGGGTGTTTTTGACGATATTTTTTGTTCGGATGAAAAAACGGTCAACTTTTTAAAAGATGTTTTGACAGAAGTAGCAGCCTTGTTTCCATCAGAATACATTCACATTGGTGGCGATGAAGCACCTAAAACACGTTGGAAAGCATGTGAAGTTTGCCAAAATAACATCAAAAAAAACAATTTGAAAGACGAACACGAATTGCAAAGCTGGTTTATCCGTGAAATTGATGCTTTTATGACCAAAAAAGGGAAAAAAATCATTGGTTGGGATGAAATTTTACAAGGTGGTTTAAGTCCAAACGCCACTGTAATGAGCTGGCAAGGAAACGAAGGTGGAATTTTAGCTGCTGCTCAAGGTCACGATGTTATTATGACACCTGTTAATTTTTGCTATTTTGATTATTACCAAGCCGAAAGCAGATACGAACCACTAGCTATTGGTGGTTTAGTAAATTTAGAAAAGGTGTATAGTTTTGGCGTTATCCCAAGTGAAATTAGCCCCGAAAACAGAAAACATATTCTTGGTGCACAAGCCAATTTGTGGACAGAATACATTCCAACTTATGACAAAGTTGAATACATGGAATACCCTCGTGCTTTGGCAATGAGTCAAAACCTATGGAGCTTAGACAAAGGTAGTTATGAAGATTTTGTTAAAGCAATAGTTGAAAAACAAAGTTCTGTTTTAAAAGCGTTTAAGATCAATTATTCGCAATCGTTTGCACGTCCAACTTTGCAACCATCACTTATTGAAAACGGGGTGCGTTTATATGGAACTTCTCCCAACAAAAAAGGCATTGAAATTTCGGTAATGCCCAATGGAAATATCAACACCATTTTACCCGTTTACAAAGATTCGGTAGATTTTAAACGCAGCAACGATGCTTTGCAATCCTATACAATCACTGCATTTGAAAATCGTTTAAATACCAATTCAAAAACTCAATTCTACAAACACAAAGGATTGGGATTGCCTATTGAATTTATCACACAGCCCCACCCTAGCTATGCTAAAAATGCAAAAGCTATGTTGGTGGATGGTTTCAAAGGTATTCATCAATTTAGCAACAACGATTGGTTGGGATTTAATGAGGGAATTGTCAAATTTATTGTTAACTTAGACAAAAAAATTAACTATAAAAAAGTAACCGTTGGTATGCTAACCGACGTTTCTTCGTGGATTCATTTACCTAAAGAAATGAAAGTTTTTGCATCAAAAAATGGTAAAAAATGGAAAGAAATTGCCAACACTAAAATTAATTCAGAAGCAACAACCGTTGAATTGGGAGGGAAAATCAAGCAATTAAAATTTGAAATCATTCCAATGGACGTAATTCCTGAAGGTTTTGGTGGTGCAGGATACCAACCATTTACTTTTTTAGACGAATTGATTTTTGAATAATAACTCGCTAAAACAAAAGAATATGAAACTTGAATTGTGCGCTGCTTCTGTTAGAGCACTTCATTTAGCAAAAGATCTTCAACTGGATCGTATAGAATTATGTGAAAACCTGATGCAAGGCGGAATTACACCCTCTGCTGGCAGAATAGAATTTGCGTTGAATTTAGGGTTAGAAACGCATTTGTTGGTGCGCCCTCGTCCGGGTGGGTTCAACTACTCTGAGGATGAGTTAAAAATCATGGTATCCGATATTAAAAATGCTAAAAAAATGGGCGTACACGGCGTTGTAGTTGGTGCGTTGAACAACAACAATACTGTCAATGAAGAGGCCTTGAAAATGTTTATCGATGCTGCGGAAGGAATAGAATTTACTTTTCACCGTGCTTTTGACGATGGTGTTTTTGACTGGAAAAAACGTTTGGATGTATTGATAAATGCTGGTGTAACTCGTGTTTTAACATCTGGAATTGCTCGCAATGTTTCTGCTGGAATGGAAGTGCTAAAAGAAATGAAAGTCTATGCAGGTGATAAAATTCAAATCATGCCCGGTGGCGGAATAAGTGCTGGAAATGTGGGACAACTAATCAAATTGGTGCAACCCGAAGCTATTCATTTCTCTGGAACAGTCAAAACTGTTGTGGACGAAGATTCTAATTTTTCTGAAACGTTTTTAGCAATTGACGAAGAACGTGTCAACCGCATTCTTACAGAGGTGAGAGTGGCCCTTGATAAATTAAATAACACACCTCGTATGGTTTAATTTGAACCATTTCATTTGTTATTTGTACAGCTTAAAAAAAAATCAAATGAAATACGTTTTTTTTATACTATTTTGGGTTGTGCTTTTTCCATTAAATGCGCAAAAAACGATTGTTTTAGAAGAAGTTGTCACTGACACTCTTCACATAATTCAAACACCCACGACTCAAAATTTAACAATAAAAACCCTCAACGAGTTTTTTGAAGTTTATACCAATTCCACTTCACTACCTGGACAAAAATATCCAACGCAATTGCAACAACGTCAGCTCAATGAATTTGTAGCATACAGCAAATCCATCAACGAAAAAGGATTGGATTACAACTTGAGCGCTTTTATGGCTTCCTCCTTTGATTTATCAAAAAAATACTTGCTCGATAAGGCACGCGCCATTGATTCTACCAACTATTTTGTACTCACTCAAGCCATTGGTGTTAACGTTATTTTGTCTAACCAAAATGGGATAAAAAAAGACCTAACAACATTGGTAAATCAAAAAAAATGGACCACAGATGAACTCAATTATGCCGCTATGACCTTGGAGAGTTTACCCCAAAATAGTGTTTTAATAACTCACGGTGTAAACGATAGTTACCCTATTTTGTACCAACAATATGTGAAAAATAGACGCAAAGATGTGGTGGTCATTCCCATGCATTTGTTAGTGAGTAAACAATACCGCAACCGGTTAGAAGAAAGTGCTTTTCAGTTGCCCCCAAACGATTTAATCAACGTTGCATACATCCAAAAAATGTGTGCGCTCAATGATAACAAACCTATTTTCTTAGCATTAACGCTTTCAACTTCCTATTTAAAACCCTTGGAAGCCAATTTATATCCTGTTGGTTTGAGCTATCATTTTTCAAAAATTCCTTATCAAAATTCAAGTAAAAACGAACAGTTGTGGAAAGCTCACTTAAAAAATAGTCTTTACCAATTAAATGACGAAGAAGGCAAAAAACTTGCAGCTAATTACTTGCCATTGTTATTGAACTTGCATGAATTTTACACCACTTCCAATAACAAAAAAATGGCTACAGAAATAAAAAACGGAATCAAATTTGTTGGAACTTTAATCAAAAACAATCACCTAATCAATGATTTAGGAATCGAAGAATGAGGCTTTTCAAAAAGGCATACGACAAATGTTCTGATGAAGAATTAATGAAACGATTAACTTCTGGAGAAAAACAAGCATTTGATGTTTTATACACCCGTTATGCCACATTGTTGCTCAATTATTTCTTTCGAATGTTGTGGAAAGACCGTGAAAAAGCCGAAGATTTTGTACACGATTTGTTTGCAAAAATTATTCAAAACCCCACCTCATTTGATACAACACGCAATTTTAAAACTTGGATTTATTCGGTAGCCAACAACATGTGTAAAAATGAATATAAAAAGCAAGCAGTAAGAGCGGGAACCAAAAACGGTTTGGAAGACTATATGGCTGTGCCCGAAGAAACGGATGGCGTGTTCAAACAAACGCATTTTACATTGTTTAAAAATGAATTTGAGGAAAAATTAAATCAACTGGACGATAAACATCGCGAAGCATTTATTTTTAGGCACATCGAGGGATTGTCCATCAAAGAAATTGCTGATTTATTGCAAATCAACGAGGGAACCATCAAATCGCGCATTTTTTATGCTACCAAACAATTGGCAGAAGAATTAGCACATTATCAACCTGAAAAATCAAAGCATCATGGCTAAAGATATTTTTGATAGTATTTTGGAAAAAGAATTTCACCAGTTAACACCTCAAGAATTAACTGAGCTGAACGATTATTGCCAAACTGCAACAGAATTTGATGCATTCAAAAAAGTATTGCAACACACACGCACACTTGCAAATGCACCCAAAATTACTCCGCTTGCAGCAACAAAAGATAAATTGGATGATTTGTTTGCAAGCACACACGCACCAAAAGGCATCTTGTTTTACCAAACACCAATTTTTAAAATTGCAGCTTCTCTCCTATTGCTAATTGGCGTTGGAATTGGATTTTATTACATCAATTCTACTCCTCAAAAAGTGCAATTAGCAGAAAATACACAAAAAGAAACACCAGCTCAGGAAAAAAATGAAATAGCTCCTCCAACAAAAGCAATTAAAGCAACAACAGATTCATCTACTGCCACAGAAAAATCCACTGCAACAAAAAAAACACCCGAGGACAAACAATTAATCGCTCCTGCAACTGCTGCGTCACCTGTCCAATTAATGGAATCTTCCATCAACGAAGAATCACTAACACGATTGTCCCAAGATGCAATTAGTTCAATGGATAATGACAAAATGGATGCAAACACCCAAAAAGCAAAAGCAGAAATGCCTCCTCCTGTTAGCGAAAAAGCACATCCAACTTTTAGCACACCTGCAACATCTGTTCAAGACATTCAAGTAATTTCTACAAAACGTGCTCAAAATAAAAGCGTTGCAACATCTGTTAATTTGGCGCAACAAAACAACGTGCTTAAATTCCTTGTTGTAAAATATTAATTGTATTTTTAGCTCATCAAATTTTTAATGTATGCGTATTTTCAACCTTGTTCTAGCTACAATAGCTCTTGCATTTTCTTGCTTTAGCCAAAAAGACATTTCTGTAGAATCTATTTACAAAACCTACCAATTTTATCCTAAAGGAGTTCAAGGTTTTAATGGAATGAAAGACGGTATGTCGTTTACTCAAATTTCTGAAACCGATCAAGGAGATGCCATAACCAAACATAAAATCACAGCATACCAAGATAAAGGCGAAGTGTTGCTTTCGTTAAGCGATTTAAAATACAACGGTGAAGCAATTGAAGTTGATAATTACTCGTTTAACGACGATGAAACCAAATTATTATTGGCAACTCAAACAACAAGCATTTACAGAAGAAGCTATACGGCGGTTTTTTATATTTATGATTTAACAACTAAAAAATTAGAAATTCTAGATACCCAACATCAGCCGCAAACCTTGGCTACATTCTCACCAGACGGAAGTAAAATCGCCTACATTAGTGACAATAATTTGTATTACAAAGATTTAAAAACTCAACAAATTGAGACAATTACAACGGATGGAAAATTCAATCGCATCATAAATGGAACAACGGATTGGGTATATGAAGAAGAATTTGGCATTACTCAAGCCTTTGGTTGGTCGCCCGACAGTAAAAACATTGCTTTCTTGCGTTTTGACGAGTCAAATGTTAAAGAATTTACAATGGAATACAACATTGGTGAATTGTATCCAGAATTGTACACTTTTAAATATCCCAAAGCAGGCGAAGATAACTCCAAAGTTACCGCCCACATTTTTTCGTTGAACAACAAACAAACAGTTGGAGTGCAATTGGGTGCTTACGAATACATTCCACGTATTTCTTGGTCCAACATCAACAACACATTGATTTTGCAGACATTAAATCGTCACCAAAACAAGGTTGATTATTACAAAGTGGAGCAACAAGCAAACACATGGGTGGCAACATCTTTTTATACCGAGCAAAACAACACCTACATTGACATTGATGACAATTTGATTTTCCTCAACAGTGGAACAGCAATTTTGCGCACAAGTGAAAAAGACGGGTACAAACACATTTATCAATTAGGTTTTGATGGAAAAGAAACCCAAATCACTAAAGGAAATTGGGATGTGATTGATTTTTGTGGCATCGATACCAAAAACAAATTTGTGTACTACACCGCGGCTAAAAAAGGGGCAATTCACCAAGGAATTTACAAAGTGGATTTAAAAAGTAAAAAAGACCTTGCTATTAGCTTAGAACTAGGACAAAACAGTGCCGATTTTACACCAGGCATGAACTATTTCATTAAAAGCTACAGCAACGCCAATACGCCACCAATCTATACACTTTGCGATAACAAAGGCAAGGAATTGACTGTCATGGAAGACAACAATGAACTAGTAGAAAAAATTCAACAACACCATTTTGCAAAAAAAGAATTTGTAACCTTTGATATGGGTGCCTATACTTTGAACGGATGGATAATTAAACCAAGCAACTTTGACGCGTCTAAAAAATATCCTGTTTACATCAATATTTATGGAGGTCCGGGCTCTAACATGGTTTACGACGGTTGGGATTACAGCATTGCTTGGCACCAATTATTGGCGCAAGAAGGTTACATCGTAATTTCTGTTGACCCAAGAGGCACCATGTATCGTGGAAAAGCATTTAAAGACATTACCTATTTACAATTGGGAAAATTTGAAACCGAAGATTTTGTAAACGTTGCCAAACAATTGCAAACCTACAACTACATTGATGCCAACCGCATTGGTATTCAAGGTTGGAGCTATGGTGGATTTATGTCAACACTTGCTATGACCAAAGGCGAAGGAGTTTTTAAAATGGGAATTGCTGTTGCTCCGGTAACCAATTGGAAATATTACGACAATATTTACACCGAGCGTTTCATGCGCACACCTCAAGAAAATCCGGATGGTTATGCTGATAATTCACCTATAAATTTTGCAAAAAACCTAAAAGGTAACTACTTGCTCATTCACGGTTCAGGCGATGACAACGTGCATGTACAAAACACAATGGAAATGATTAATGCTTTAGTGGCAGCCAACAAACAATTTAATTCTTTCATTTATCCCAATAGAAACCATGGAATTTATGGGGGCAATACACGTTTGCATTTATACACCATGATGCTCAATTTTGTAAAACAAAACCTCTAAATTCATCGGAAAAACTAAATTTGTAGCTTTAAAATTAGAATATGACATTTGATCCAAACGGCGTAGGAATTGCCAACGGAAATATTTTTGGATTTCCAGTAACAGAAGATGAAGCAAACATTGTGATTATTCCCGTTCCTTGGGATGCAACTGCTTCGTATGGAAAAGGAACAAGTAGAGGACCACAAGCCGTGTTGGATGCTTCCACTCAATTGGATTTTTACCATCCTAAATTAGACAAAGCCTACAACACAAAAGTTTTCATGATTGAAATTTCTAAAGAATGGTTAAAAGTAAACGATCGTTTGTGCAAAGAAGGTTGTGATTACATTGCGTTTTTGGAAGATGGTGGAAAAATTGAAGACAACACCTATTACCAACAATTTTTAGAAGAAATTAATGCAGCATCTGATGCTTTAAAAAACGGAATTAAATCCAAAGCAAAGTCGGTTTTAGAACAAGGTAAAATTGCTTGCTTGCTTGGAGGTGAGCACTCTACCCCACTGGGATTAATTGAAGCTTTTGATGAGCAAAATCAACCGTTTGGAATTTTACACATTGATGCCCATGCCGACTTAAGAAATGCCTACGAAGGGTTTGAACAATCGCACGCAAGTATTATGTTCAACGCTTTAAAATGCAAGAATTTAGTGCGTTTAACTCAAGTTGGAATTCGCGATATTGCCGAGTCAGAAGTAGAGTTAATCAACAATAGCAATGGACGCGTAACTACCTTTTTTGATTGGGATTTGAAAGAAGAGCAATTCAACGGAAAAACGTGGGCAGAACAAGTGCAAACCATTTTGGCAACATTACCAGAACGTGTGTACATCTCGTTTGACATTGATGGGTTGAGTCCAGAATTGTGTCCTAATACCGGAACGCCAGTTGTGGGCGGATTCAAATTGGAGCAAATCACCTATTTGTTGTTTGAATTGGCAAAATCGAACCGAACAATTATTGGTTTTGACTTAAACGAAGTTGGAACAAGTGAAGATTCTGATTGGGATGCAAACGTTGGTGCACGTGCATTGTGGAACTTGGTGTGCGCAACAGAACTCAACCGTCAAAAGGCAAAATAATGAAACATTGGATGAAAACTGTTGCGTTGGTTTTTCTGCTTACAGCCCTTGTTTGCGGCACATTAACCATCACTTCAAATTACAGTTTTTCTCTGATGTTCAAAATCACGTTGCTTTCATTATCTGGTTTTATTTGTTCTTTTGCCATACACAAAGCAAAATACAGTAAACTTTTTAGTGGACTTTCCATCCTCTCCTTTGGAGCAATGTTGTTCATCCTAATCAACCCGGCACAATTTGAATTGTTTTGGAATTATGTGTTGGTGCTTCATATTTTGTTGATTGGTTTTTTGGTCGATAAAACAATTGAAGCTATTGAAAGTTCAAAATCCTTCATTAAATTAATTGCCTTAATATCCATGAAAATCACGTTAGTTTTGTTTGGAATAATTGTTCTTTTCAAACTCAACAGCAATTTTATTTTTAGTTTATTGCTGATTTTACTAAGTGTATCTTCATTGCTTTACATAACTGCTTTGATTGTTAATTTAAAAAAAACGAAAGAAAATCAATAATTTATTTTCTTTTGCTATCTTCGTATTAACTTAAAATTAAAGTCTATGAAAAAACAATTACTAACTTTTTTAACAATTTTAATTGCTGGTTCGGTTACTGCACAATTAAAAATGACATGCAATCCACAATACCAAGATTCAACCTATGGTGCTTGGCCTGATACAACCACCAACTTTGATACTGCGTTTGTAAATACGCCTTATCTTCAAGTTTTAAACTTTAAAGCGCCTTCTGATGCTGGAGATATTGACCCTACTTATTCTGGTGCAACAATCCAATCGTATAAAGTAACAGATGTAACAGGTTTACCTTCTGGATTTACATACACTTGTTCTGCTGCCAATTGTCAATACAACGGAGGTGTGGCAGGTTGTGCAGAACTTACAGGTACAGCAACAGCAGCACAAATTGGAACTTACAACATTGTAATTAAAATCTCTGCAACCATTATGATTGGGCCATTTCCAACTCCAATTCCACGTGAGTTTACAGGTTATCGTTTAGTAATCAAAGATGAGGAAGCAAGCACGGTATTAATCAATCCTGATGAAGTGTATATTTACCCGAATCCTGCATCAACAGTTGTAACAATTTTGAATGCCCACAACTTTGAGTCGGCAGAAATTTATGGAATTAACGGACAAATGGTGGCTTCTCAAGAAATTTCAAAAACTGACGAAGAAATCAACGTATCTGCATTGCAATCAGGTGTTTACTTTATTCATTTAAAGAAAGGAAACACAACAAGCATTCATAAATTCACAAAAAATTAAAGTTCAAACTTAGATTTTGAAAAACGAGGACTCTTTGGGTTCTCGTTTTTTTTTGAGATATAATCGAATATAAACCGTAATTTTGCTTGTAATGAATTGGTTATTATTAATTATTGGTGGATTGTTTGAAGTTGGCTTCACTTTTTCACTAGGCAAAGCTAAAGAAACGGATGGAAATGCTTCCCTACTTTGGTATGCAGTTTTTGGATTTTGTTTAGTTGCAAGCATGCTTTTATTAATGAAAGCTACGCAAACGTTACCTTTAGGGACTGCTTATGCTGTTTGGACAGGCATTGGAGCTGTTGGAACCGTTTTGGTGGGAATTTTTGTTTTTAACGAACCCGCTACTATTTGGCGATTATTTTTTATCTTTACACTTATTGCATCAATCATAGGATTAAAAGCTGTATCAACACATTAAATGAAACAACTATTTTCAAATTGGAACATTCTCCGCATTGCACGTATTGCATTAGGAGTTTTTATTATTGGCGAAGGAATCAATTCTGGACAGTGGGGATTTATCGTTATTGGAGCAATGTTTACAATAATGCCACTATTAAATATTGGTTGCTGTGCTAACAACAGTTGTTCTACACCAATAAATAACACATCCTCATCATACCAAGAAGATGTTGTATTTGAAGAAATTAAATAAAATTTATTCTCATGAAAAAATTAATGTTTGCCCTTAGTTCTGTATTATTAATCGCTTGTTCTAATTCAAACAACGAACAACCAGATCAAATTGCAGAAAGCACTACACCATTTAACGAAACTGCCTACCTCCAAAAAGGAGACAGCATCACAAGTATTGCACAAGGTATTTTAATGAAAAATGTGGCAGAAGCAATAGCTCAAAAAGGGGTTGCTGGTGCCGTAGAGTTTTGTAACTTAAAAGCAATTCCGCTTACAGACTCAATTTCAAAAACTACACTTTCGTCTATTCATCGTTTTTCTGATAAAAATAGAAATCCAACCAATGCAATTACAACAACTTTGGATAAAAACGCTTGGACAACCTTAGCTTCTCGTTTAAAAGATAGCACTATTAAAGAAAAACACTTCATTGTTCAAGAAGGAAAAGACGTTTTTTATTACAAACCAATCAAAATTGCAATGCCTACATGCTTAAAATGTCATGGCGAACCTAATAAAGATATTGCTCCAGAAACATTGCAAACAATTGTGAAAAAATATCCTCAAGATAAAGCTACCAATTACAAAGAAGGAGATTTAAGAGGAATGTGGCGTGTAAAAATGAACGAATTGTAAGTTATCCAACAAAAAGGTACGATTATTGCCCACCAAAAAAAATAAATTGATAACTATGAAATTAATTGTTTCTTTCCTGTTTATATCCCTCTTGTTTTCAAGCGTTGCACAGATTTCTTCGCTAAAAAAAGACACCCAAGAAGTCCCTTGCTACGAAAAAGCAAAAACCAAACGTGCACAAGGCATCGATTTATGGGAATGTGGGAAATTGGCCGGTGTGATTGATTGCAACGAAGAATTGGAGTTTGACCACGAAAGCGGTTTGTTTTTGAAAAAAGCAAAAGACAACGTCAACATGATGGGGGTTGGAAAACCCTACTCAGGTTCCTGTGAATCATGTTTTATGAACGGGCTTTTGGAACGTCGAATTACCTTTGTGGATGGCCGTGAAAATGGAATCGATACTTCTTATTATCAAGATGGCTGCATCCAAGCAATTCGCTCACACATTCAAGGTGCTGAATCTGGAACGTGGTATTATTACTACGATTCAACACAAGTTTTGGCTTGGGAAATGAATTATTATTTGGGACAAAAAAACGGAAAACAAGTTTATTTTAAAGCCAATGGAGACACAACACGCATCGAACACTACAAGGACGGGGTTTTAAATGGTGTTAAAAAACAATATTACAAAGGTTCAAAAATTTACAAAGAAGTGAACTATGCCAATGGTTTGTTGGATGGCGTTTTTAAAGTGTATAACCAACAAGGAGTAGTTATTGAAGAATCAAATTACAAAGCCAACAAGAAAAATGGTGCTCAAAAATACTATTACGACGATGGTGTTTTGTTGCGTACAGAAAATTGGCTCAACGGCGTTAAATCGGGTGAATTTAAAATGTTTTACTACCAAGGAAACGTGCAAACGTTAGAAACATACAACGAAAAAGGTCAGAAAAATGGAAAATTTGAAGAATATTATCCCGACCAAAAATTGAAACGCAGTGCTGTTTATCTCAAAGATGTATTGACAGAAGAACACCGTTTTGATGAGCATGGTAATGAAACCTATTCGTTTGGAGCTCCTACTCAATCTACAATGGAAGATGATGCCATTAAAAAAAATAATGGTAAGAAAAAGTAATTTATGACCGCTCCTTTATCGTTTGACATTGTTGTAATTGGCGGTGGTGCTGCTGGTTTTTTTTCAGCTATTCATGCCAAATTGCCCAACAATAAAGTTGCCATTCTTGAAAAATCATCCAAATTACTTTCAAAAGTAAAGGTATCTGGTGGTGGAAGATGTAATGTTACCAATGCTTGCGATGATATAGAAGCGTTTTCAAAATTTTACCCTCGTGGCGAACGACAGCTAAAACGAGCATTTTATCAATTCAACCAACAATCAACTATCGATTGGTTTGCAAGCAAAGGAGTGCAACTTTATGCGCAACCCGACAACCGTATGTTTCCAACAAGCAACAATTCTCAAACAATCATTGATTGCTTGATGAGCGAATGCAAAACATTGGGGATTGAACTTTTCTTAAGCTCTAATATTGAATCCATCCAAAAAAAGGACGATTTATTTTGGTTAAACACTCCCACACAAACATTTATAGCCTCCAAGGTAATTGTTGCAACTGGTGGCAGCGCAAAAGAAAGTGGTTTTGATTGGCTAAAAAACCTCGGTTTCCGTATCGCCACGCCTGTCCCCTCTTTGTTTACGTTCAACATGCCTAAAAATCCAATATGCGAATTGATGGGCAACAGTGTGGCAGCAACCACCGTAAAAATTGAAGGCACCAAACTCAGCTCTAGCGGTCCGTTGTTGATTACCCACTGGGGAATGAGCGGTCCGGCAATTCTACAACTATCCGCTTGGGGAGCACGCACCTTGGCTGAAAAAAACTATCTCTTTTCGATTTTTGTAAATTGGCTCCATACAACAACCGAAGATGAATTGCGCCATCAATTCAACCAACAAAAAAAAGCAAATGCAGAAAAATTACTTATCAACGCCAATCCTTACGCTATTTCAACTAAAATTTGGCATTTCTTATTGAATAAATATGGAATTTCATCTCAACTTCGGTGGAAAGAATTGGAAGGGAAAAATTGCAATAAACTGATTCAGGCTTTGTTGTTTGACAAATACGATGTAGCCGGAAAAACAACTTTTAAAGAAGAATTTGTAACCTGTGGCGGTGTTCAACTAAACGAAATTGATTTTCAAACCATGGAAGCAAAAAAAATTAAAGGACTTTATTTTGCTGGCGAGGTTTTGGATATTGATGGAATAACGGGAGGTTTCAATTTTCAAGCTGCTTGGACAACAGGTTACATTGCAGGAATAAATGCCAAAATCAATTAATTGGTGTCGTATGAAATTTGAATCGTATTTTTTCGTTGATTTGCATTATGCATTTTGTTGAACCTCATTTTGGATGGCGCGGTTACTATACTGCAGAAGACGATCAGTTATCTCCGTTTTATGGTCGCCAGTACAGTGAATTTGAATTTGAAAACAGCGTTTACAACTATTGCATACATCCGCAATGGGATCATTTTGGTTCAGAAACTTTGTACCTCAAATTATTGTTTGCGGACTACGACGATGGCTATGCAATCATTGAATTTATTGGTGAATGGAACGATGCCATTGAAAATGACATCATGGTATTAAAACGTGATTTTATTGATAGTTTAATTCACGAAGGCATCACAAAATTTATTCTCATTGGCGAAAACGTATTGAATTTTCATGCTTCAGACGATAGTTATTACGAAGAATGGATAGAAGACATTGAAGACGGTTGGGTGGCGATGGTCAATTTCCACGACCACGTGAGCAGAGAAATGAACAGCGCTAATATTGATCATTATTTTCTTTCTGGCGGTCAGTTAGACGATGTAGAATGGCGCACGTTTCAACCTCATCAAGTTTTTCGATTTATTTCAAAAATTGTTGAGAACCGATTAAATTAAATCATTAACAAACAAATAATGCGTAAACTTTCACATTTACGCATTATTATTCAAATCCACCTAAAGGTGAAAATACATTAGTTTATTTTTGAGGAATTTCGTTCAACACTTGCAACAAAAAGCCCCAGAATTTTTGAACGGATGAAATTTGTACTTTCTCGTC
The DNA here is from genome assembly GCA_029558435.1 of Bacteroidota bacterium. The sequence continues at coordinate 33,974 of JAKQEZ010000656.1, read as the reverse complement.
TGGTGAATGTGGCGCACGGATGTTTGGTCCAAACGAAATCATATCCACTCCTGGTAAATGAATTCCCAAAATACCACATTCCAATCCCGCGTGGCAAGCACGTACATGCGGTTCTTCGTTAAAACGTTCTACATACATTTTATGCATCAATTTCAAAATAGGCGAATCCATATTGGGTTGCCATCCTGGGTAATCTCCATTTTGAACAACAGCCATACCAGCCAATTCAAAACCAGAACGAATGGCGTTGGCAATATCTGCTTTAGATGAATCAACACTACTGCGTTGTAACGACTGCGTGATGAAAGTTCCATCGTTGACAATCACACGTGCCAAACTTGATGAAGTTTCAACTAATCCTTCAATATCCGGACTCATTCTGAAAACACCGTTGGGCATGGTGTAAATAACGTTTAAAATCTTTAATATATCTTCATGAGTTACCGCTTTGTCGCCCTCACCTTTTTCTTCAACATTGATGGTTAACCCTTTTTCAATGGTTTTAAATTCATGCAATAAAATTGCAGAAATGGATGAAATTGCTTCTTTAACATCTGCCAAAATGCTTTTATTAATGGCAATCACAGCAGTTGATTCACGTGGAATAGCGTTTCTTAAACTTCCACCATCAATGGAAATCAATTGAAATTCGTGTAAAGAAATCAAATGGTATAAAATTCTGTTCATCAATTTATTGGCGTTTCCACGTCCTTTATCGATGTCCATTCCAGAATGTCCACCCAACAACCCTCTGATGGCAATTGTAAGGAAAACAGCATCTGGTTTCACGCTTTCTTCTTGGTAATAATATTTGGTATTGGTATCAATTCCACCAGCACAACCAATGGCTAATTCGTCGTCGTCTTCAGAATCTAAATTCAATAAAATTTGTCCTTGGAAATTAGAACCATCCAACTTCAAAGCTCCCGTCATACCTGTTTCTTCATCAATTGTAAACATGGCTTCGATAGCAGGATGAGGAATATTTTTTGATGCCAAAATCGCCATAATAGACGCTACACCAATCCCATTGTCGGCACCTAACGTTGTACCTTTTGCTTTCACCCAATCACCATCCACATACATTTCAATTCCTTGTGTTTCAAAATCGAACTGGGTATCAGCATTTTTTTGGTGCACCATGTCCAAGTGCGACTGCAAAATGACTGTTTTACGGTTTTCCATCCCTGGTGTTGCAGGTTTTTTGATAATCACATTTTGAATGGCATCGGTTTTTGTTTCCAATCCCAATGAATTACCAAAATTTACCATGTATTGAACAATTCTTTCTTCTCTTTTTGATGGACGAGGAACAGCGTTGATATCTGCAAAATGGTTCCACAATTCTTTCGGTTCTAAGTTACGCACTGACATAAATTTGATTTTTACACAAATTTAATGAAATGATTGAGAATGAAAAGAAATGCAACAGAAAAGAAGTTAGTGCATAAAAAACTCCGTAGCAGAAAACCACTACGGAGTTGAATTTACTAGTTAAATTACTATTTAAAATCTAAAGGTTAAACCACCCAAAAATTGGAAGCTGTGCACAGGAGCCTTCATCCAACGTTGGTATCGCTGTGCAGCAATGTTATTGAATTGAACAAAAACAGACATGCGTTTGGTGTAACGGTATTCTACTCCTAAATTGATGTCGTAAATTGGATCCAATGCTTTGAAGTATTGTAAATTTTCTTCTTTTACTTTATCGCCAGGGGCATAAACCAATGCTTTTCTGCCCAATTCTAATTTAAAATCCAAGTTGAAATATACTTTATCAAACAAATTGTAGCTTCCGCGAGTTATCAATTCAAAATTAGGTTTGTTCCATGCTTTGGCAAATGTTTTCATTTCATACGAACGGTATCTGGCAATAACATCTACCTTCCATTTTTCAAGTAATTGGTATGAAATAGAACCTTCTAAAGTGAAGATTTTTGAGTTATCGTACACCACATTAAATCGGTTGCCCGGAGAATAGGTAGTGTCGTTTACAAAAAGTGCTAAATTTTTCACCATGGCATATCCACCACCAATGTTGAAAGTAACGCTTTTACTAAAACTTCCTTTAAAACCACCGTAAACATCAATTACTGTATTTTCATTACTCATGGCAAGGTTGGGGCGTAAAAATTCGTTTTCAAGTGTTAGGCTACGCAATGTATTTTGTTTCAAGTTTCCGCGCACACCTACATAGGGAATAAACATGTTGTTGAACAAGGAATAGCTCACCTCAATCATAGGATAAGCATAGAATTTTGTTTTCTTGTCCACATCCACCGTTAAATCTACCCCCATAGATGCTTTAAAACGATTGTTGAGCAAAAACAAATTGTAGCTTGGATACAAATTAATAATGGTGTTGGAGCGCGTGATTGCTGTATCAATTGGGCTGATGGAATCGTTACCATATTTATAGCCATTGTGTTTTACTCCTAGTTCAACTGAAATTACGTTACCTTTCAAACGGTAATCCACTCCCCCGTTCAATGCAAAGAAATTTTCAGAGGCATTCCATTTAGTCACCGAATCAACAGGCATTTTTAAAGTATTGAAATAATTGTATTGTCCACCAACACGATAATCTAATCCCAAGGTATCAATTTTTGCTTTGCCGTTGTAGTTGAGTTGAAACCCAAAATCGTTGTAACGTTGGCGAGTATTTGCTTTTCCCAACGAATCTTTTGGTGCTTGAATGGCATAATAATGCAAGCCTTGATTGCGGTAATGCATATCACCAAACAATTGGTAACGTTTTTCATTGATGCCACCGTATAAATTAACAGAAGTACGGTCAAACGTATTGCGTTCGTATTTTGGAATATTGCTCCACGCACTCAAGTGTTTTACGTTGGCACCATAAATAAACTTGCGCGAACGGCGGTTGTTAAAATACACTTCGCCCAAAGGCATCAATTGCGTTCCGAATCCTAATTTAACATAAGTGGTATACAATTGATCCAATTGTTCTTTGATTTTTATAGAAGCTGGTTCAATGCGATCTACCTCTGTTTGCGTTTTGTATTGCGTTACAAGCAACGGGTAATCAACCACTTTTTGTTGAACCACCGTATCATCAAATACCGGACGAGCAGCAATGCGTTGTGCTTTTTCAATTTCTCTACGTGTTTGACCTTGTAAAATAACATCTTGACCAAAAGCAGTGCAACTACCGCCAATCAATAATAAGGTTACTAACTTTTTCATACTCATTACTTTCCTCCGTTAATTTCTACTTCTGTTGCTTCTGTTGGAACAACTGTACTTTTAGGCATATTTTTAATTTGCATCAATTCATCGTAAACTACTTGCGCCTCTTGTTTGATACCATCATTTTCTTCTGGATATTGTTGAATAACCGACAAAATTGTTTGTTCTGCTTGGAACAAATCGTTGTTTTTCATTTGAATTTTTGTTTGCAAGATCAATGCTTTTGCAATCCAATAATCATAGGTTGGTTTCATTTTCAACACTTGTTGTGCTTGCTTGTCGGCATCTTTCAATTTATCTTGTTCAAAATAGCAACTTGCAATTAAGAATTGAGCTTCAGAAGCAATTGCTTTTGTAGTGTTTCTGCTTACAAATGAGAGGGCTGTTAACGCATCTGCATATTCTTTGTTTTGGTAGCAAGAAACTCCTAAAACATATTGAGCTTCTAATTTATTTTCTGTTTTCAACAAGCCACTTTTCAACACATTTTTAGCCGATGCAGCTGCCGGAACATAATCTTTAGTTTGGAAATAACTACGCATTAAGCCTGTTTCTGCATTGAAAATAACTTCTGGGTCGCTGGTTGCTTGCACCGTTCTTTCGTAATACGGAATTGCTTTTGCATAATTGCCATTGTTGTAAAAATACCTTGCTGCGCGAATGGCTGCCAATTCGGTATAATTAGACGTTGGTTCGGTTAAAATTTGCTCATACAACGCAATTGATTTTGCGGTGCTGTCAATTTCATAATAAGCATCGGCCAAGTAATAAACCGCTTTTTTACGGTGGTATCCTTGAGGATATTTTGCTAAATATTCTTCAAATTTAGGAATGGCTTCGGAGTAATTTTTAGCTGTATAAAGATTTTCTGCTGGATTATACACCAAGTTTTCCAAAGTCATCGCGTTGATGTTCAAACACGGATATTTTTTGGCATACTCTTCCAATTTTGCCACTTGTTTGGTTGCCGCAAAAACGTTTTGCAAACCATCTCCTACTGCACCACAAACCGATTCGTAGTTGTATTTTTCAAGCACCAACAAATATTCTTGCTCCGATTTTTTGTAATTGTTTTGTTTATAATAAATATCGGCAATTTCAATATGAATATCCGCATCTTTTTTAGGATTTGGATAATCGGTTAACAATTGATTGAAATATTTCAACGCTTTATCATAATCTGGCAATAATTTGTAAGAGAATGCAATTTCATACAACGCATCTTGCAAATATTTTGATTTGGGATAATTGTTCACAATATCCAACAAGGCTTTGATTTTTCCATTTTTATCGTTTTCCACCCCCAAGGTTAATGCTTTGTAATACAAGGCTTGGTCTTGGTTAGATACGTTTGATTGAATGGCCAAATCATAGTATTTAATAGCTATTTGATTTTCTCTACGCATAAAGTAACTATCGGCTAAACGCATGTACACATCGCCCAATTTTTGTTTATTCATCGGTTTGCGTTGCTCATAGGTTCTAAAGTTTTCTATTGCAGAAACCGTATCACCCAAATACAAATTCGCATAACCCATGTTGTAATACGCATCGGATTTCATTTCTTCGGAATTGGCGCCTATCATTCCTAAATAATTTCGATAGTTTGCCAAAGAAGGACCGTATTTTTTCAATTCATAATTTGCATCACCTGTCCAAAAAACAGCTTTTGCAGACAATTGAGGATTGATAGGGTATTTTTTAACAAGTTCAAAAGCATCTACCGCCGCTTGGTATTGTTCTTTTTGCGATAACTCAACACCATAATTATAGGCAATCAACTGATAGGCTTTTTGCAAGGTAATGTCTTTGTTATTGACACGATCCAAACTTTCAATGGCTTTTTGATAATTGTTGGTTGACGTGTAAACATTCACCAAATACTGGTAAATATCCTCTTTGCGTTTTGAGTTAGGATAATTGTTCAAATACGTTTCAAATGCACGAATAGCTTCGTTGTAGGGATTCACATCTAATTTATACGACAAAACAGCAAATTGATACAAGGCATCTTCTTGCAATTGTGGGTCGCTAGCAATTTCTGACGCTTTTTGAAATGCCGCACGTGCCGATAAGTTGTTTTTCAATCCTAAGTAACATTCACCTATATGGTAATAGGATGCTTGCGCTAATCCATCGGTTGTATCTTTGGCTGCTCTGTCAAACAATTTAACAGCATTGTCGAAACTACGTGTTTTGTACAAAGCATACCCCAATTGGTAATCTTCATCGCGGGTGGTGTTGGCAAGCTTATCGTATTTTTGAAGATAAGGAACAGCTTCATCGAATTTCCCTACGCGGTAATAAGCATCTCCAACCAGGTGATTGATATCTTTTTCATTCACAATGGTTGCATTCTCCAATTTTGGTGCATATTCTGCCACTTGCTCATATTTTCCTTGCAAGTAATAAATTTGAAGAATGTAATACGGCACCACTTTTCCAAATCCCGGGTCGTTTTCCAATTTTAAAAAGCCATCTAAAGCAGTTTGGTAACTTTTTTCGGTGTAGGAAATGTGCGAGAAATAATACAATGCCGGCACTGCGTATTGCGAATCGCCATCTTTAACTTCTGCAAAATTATTGCGTGCTTGCTTTAAATTATCCAATTGAAAATAGGCATAACCCACTTTAAAATGGTATTCGTCTTTTTCAGAAGCTTGTAAATCTTTTACTTGTATTTTATCGTAATAGGCCAATGCTTCTTTGTAATCTTTTGCACGGTAATAATAATTTCCTAATTTAAAATGGATAGCCGTTGCATAGATTGTTTCAGGATAATTGAGCAAAAACTGTTTCAATAAACGTTCGCCATCGTTGTTAAATAATTCAATTGCCGAAACACCTTCGTAATACAACGCTTTGATGTAAAGCGGATCATTGGTAGATTGAAACGAGTTGATAAAATCGCGAAATTCTTTGCGTGCCGAGCCGTATTGTTGTTTTTGAAACAATTCTTCTGCTTTGTAAAAACCAGCGTAAACACTGTTGTATTTTTCAGTTGTTTGTCCGTTCACCGTCAAACTCACTGCAACAGCACAAAAAATCAATAATCGACGCATACTTAAATTTTAATTTAATTTGTAAAATTAACCCACAACTTGGCAGGATGGGGCGCTAATTTTAAAAGTTTTAAACGAAGTTATGTTAAGATTATTTCTTACTCGTTTTTGATTCTTTGTTGAATTATTACCAATTTTACAAAAAGAAAAAAAGCAATCGTGGAACAAGTAATTCGCATTAAATACGGTAGAATTCTTCAAGGAGAAAACCAAGTTATCAGAAACATTAATTTTGAAATGAAGGGCGACGAACTCGTGTACCTCATTGGTAAAACAGGTTCTGGAAAAAGTAGTTTACTCAAAGTTTTGTATGGTGAATTGCCGTTGCACGAAGGCGAAGGCGAAGTTGCTGGCTTTGATCTTTCATCGTTAAAAAAGAAACAAGTTCCGCTGTTGAGAAGACATTTGGGCATTGTTTTTCAAGATTTTCAATTGCTATCTGACCGCACCGTTGGCGACAATTTACGTTTTGTGATGGGAGCTACAGGTTGGACCGAAAAACATTTGATGGATAAACGTGCCATGGAGGTGTTGCAATTAGTTGGATTGGAAAAGAAAATCAACAACAAGCCACACACGCTATCGGGTGGTGAGCAACAACGCATTGCCATTGCACGTGCTTTATTAAACAAACCTAATTTAATTTTAGCCGATGAACCAACAGGAAATTTGGATCCTGAAACGTCGGAAGAAATTATGCAATTATTGATTGCCGTTGCAAAAGAAGAAAAATCGGCTGTTTTGATGGCCACACACGACATGACTATTGTAGAAAAATTCCCTGGTCGTGTTATCAAAGTTGAAGATGGTTTATTGAAAGAAGTAAATTCAATGAATCGCTTCAATCCGTTTGAGACGATGAATTTGTAGAAAGTGATTGGTGATTTTGGTTATTGAGGTGTGTATCGTCCTAAAAAAGTTTACATTACTTTATCCACATCAATTTTTCGCGTTCTACTTTCATACGCATAAAACCAAATTCAACGGTAATTTGATTACCATTGACTTCTTCTACCGTTCCTGATTGTTTGGTAGAGATGAGTTTAACGGTTGAACCAACAACAATTTTGGCCTGTTGATAATCGTCTTTTTCTACAGCTGGTTTCTTTTTCTTTTTGGGTTTTGCAACAGCTGCTTTGAGTTTTTCAATGCGTTTACTATCCTCTGTTTTTCCTTTTTCGAGGGCAATGAACTGTCGAAGTTCGTCTAACAACGCTTGATTGACATCTTTTTTGCGACTTACCGTATTGAAACGATCAATAAAACTTTGAATTTTCTTACCATAATTGAGCCATTTGTTGTTTTTATCGCTCAATTCTTGTTGTTGTTTGAGGCGTTGTTTTAAGTGTTCGTTTTTTTCTAAGAAAAATTGTCGTGCTTCATCGGCAGCTTCTTGCGCCTCGCGGTGTTCTTGGTTAAGTTTTTGAAAATAGTTTTTCTCTTTTTGCAATTCGCCTAGCAAATGATCCATTTTCACCCGTTTATCGTCTAATCGCTTTTTTGCTTCGTCGATAATGCGTTGCGAAATACCATTGTTTTGCGCCACTTCAAAGGTGAAAGAACTTCCTGGTTGCCCTACGCTAAATTGATAAAGTGGCTCCAAGGTATCTGTATCAAACAGCATGCACCCGTTGACAGCTTGCGGCAAGGCATCGGCTTTTAGTTTAATGTTGGCGTAATGCGTTGTGATAACCGCAAAACACTCTTTTTTATACAATTCTTCAAAAAATACTTCGGCCAATGCGCCTCCCAATTCAGGGTCGGAACCTGTTCCAAATTCATCGAGCAACAACAACGTGCGGCGGTTGGTTACTTTTAAAAAGTACTTCATTCTTCGCAAACGGTAAGAATAGGTACTCAATTCATTTTCAATAGATTGATTATCCCCAATATCCGACAACACTTGCTGAAAGAAGCAGATTTTACTGTTGGGATGAACGGGAATTAAAATTCCTGCCTGCAACATCACTTGCAACAATCCGATGGTTTTGAGTGTAATACTTTTTCCGCCAGCATTGGGTCCAGAAATAACCAACATACGGGCTTTGTTGTGCAATTGAATGTGTTGAGGAAAGGTTTTTTTGCCCACCAATTTATTGGATTTCCACAAAATTGGATGAAACGCCTCCATCAAATCAATATGCATGGAACGGTTGATGCCCGGCAAATGACAATTTAATTCGAGTGCCAAACGTGTTTTTGCGTTGATGAAATCAAATTCTGTCAATACTTGTTGATAGGCTTCAATGAGCGGAAGGTAAACAGCAATTTCGGCTGTGAGCACTTTAAGAATGCGGTAAATTTCTTTGCGTTCTTCATCAATTTGCAATTCCAATTCATTGTTGAGTTCCACATTGATTTGCGGCTCCACATACACCAAACTCCCTGTTTTACTGGAGCCTACAATGTTTCCAGCAACCGAACGTTTGTGCGAAGCAAGCACGGTCAACACCCTGCGTTCATTATAAAAAGCTTCGTGGGTATCGCCCAATATGTTGTCTTTTGCCAAGCGACGCATTTCTTTATCGAAATTTTTATTGATTTGTTGGCGCAGCAATTTAATTTCCGAGCGTATTTCGGCCAATAATGGCGAAGCGGCATCCACCACCTTCCAACTTTTATCGAAAATGGCATCAATTTTTTCAATAATATCTTTGGTATATTCCACCTGCTCTACTGTTGCAGCCAAAAGTGGATAATCTTTTTCGCGTTTATTAAAAAAATAAACCAACTGATTGGCAACGTTGGAAGCAAGACGAATAGTGTAAAATCCCTCATGCGAAAGAACCGCATTTTTTATTGCCAGCAGTTTAATTTCTTGTGTTAATTCTTCAAAATCCAACGATGGAAATTGTTCACCCGTTTTGCGAATGGCAAGTAACTCATTAGATTTAAGCAACTCTGTTTCAACCGCTTTAAAATCATTACTCGGCTCTAGTTGATTGATTCTAGCTTTTGCAGTAGGGCCGACAGCATATTTCTCCAACCATTGCTGAATAGTTGGAAACTCCAAATCTTTTAGTGTTTGCTTATCGAACGAAGAATTCATTGCGCAAATTTAAGCACTTTAAGTGTTAAAAAATAAATTCAGATAAAAATGTATGAAACAGCAAATAATTCAATGAAATTTGTATGTTTGTATAACTTAATAAACAATTATGAGAAAACTAATTATCGCTTGTTCACTTTTATTGTTGGGAACTACAGCAAATGCACAAAAAGGATTTTATACAGACATTAACTTTGGATATGGCGTGTGCATTCCAAATTCTGTTATAGCAGTTGATTTGTATAAAAACTTAGACAATCCAGATTTATCCTATCAACGCAATGTTTACGGTACGCTTGGTAGAGGTTTTAATGTTTCTGTTAACCCTGGCTATATGATTACCAAGCACATTGGTGTGGAATTGGGCATCAATTATTTTATTGGAGCAGAATCCATGTTGGATACCAATAAAACCACTTCTGACCCTAATTTATATGACGTTACCAAGGCAAAATCCAATCAATTGCGCATCATTCCGGCAGTAGTAATTAACACAGGAGGAAGTAAATTGTATGGATATGCCAAAGCTGGTTTAGTTTTACCAATAGCTGGAAGCACAGAAGCTGTTCGTTCGGCATCTTTTAGTGTTTTGGTGGATCCAATAAACCACGTTAAACAAGTTTATTCTAACGAGTTTAAGGCAACTGTGAACGGAAGTTTTTCATTAGGATTTAAAGGTTCATTGGGAATTGGTTATAATTTCACACCTAATATTGGGTTGAATTTAGAAGTTTTTTGCACGGCATTGCAGGTAAAAGCGAAAACAAGAAAAGTGGTTGAAACAGCTAAAGTTGACGGTGTGGTTGTGGAAAATGATCCGGCACCAACTTATTATACAGAAACCAATTATGTGGATAATTTATCGTCTAACTCCAACAACGATAAATACAATCCAAATTTTGATGTAACAAAACCCAAAGATGAATTGGCGCGCAAAACAAGCTTTAATCAATTTGGATTTAATTTTGGTATTACTTTTAAAGTTGGATCTAAATCTACTAAAGAGTAATAAAATCATCTATTTTATTGGAAAAGTGGAGAGATTTTCTTTCCACTTTTTTGTTGCTTTAAAATTATTTCATCCTTTTTTGTATAGAGAAGTAAAAAAAAGAATACCAAGGCACAAAAAAAGGCTACTTAAAAAAGTAGCCTTTTACTATTTTATTAGAGTAATATTACATTCCCATGTTTTTCAAATCATCCATTGATGCTTCTTGGAAACCTTCAGGAATATCCATATTAAACAATTTAGCTTTATCTTCTTTAATTCCTTTTGCCACTTCTGTTGCAGTGAATTTCATAACTACACCATTGTTAGCCAATTCAAATTCCAATGGGTAACCTTCAACTTTTTCGTTCATGAATTTATTTCCGGCTTTAGAACCCGACAATTCTGTTGTTGTCCAATAATTCATTGTTGTGCCATCTTCCGTAGTTAAAATGTATTGTGTACATTTATAACCTGCAATTTTCTTAGTTTTTGACGTTTTTTCAACTTCTACTTTAGCTTCTTCACCATCTTCTTTGTCTAGTTCGTCCAAATTTGTTTTAATTGCTTTTTTAGAACCCATTCCGTCCATTAACATCAACGATTGTTTAGATTTCAAATCAATGATAGTTGACGTTTTCATAAACATTCCCATGTTTGATTCAACACGTGTAAATTCAGGTGTAAAATAAGTGGTCATTGTAGAACCGTTCAACATTGCCAATTGTGATTGGATTTGAGGATCTGAGCTTTTAAATTCTGTGGTGTACTTAACAACTCCTTCTGTTGTTTGTGCAAATGAACCAACCGCAACGGTCAATCCTAAAAATAAAGTCAATAGTTTTTTCATTTTATTCGTTTTAAATTTGTTTTCGAAATTAACACAATTATTGCACCAAAGTTTTTGAGGACTTAATTTTTATCATATTTCTACATATTTTTGGATTTTTTTAACCAAATTAGCGTTGAATCAAAGGTCGAATTAGGGATTCTAAGCCATTGAGTTTAATTTCGTAAATTAGCTGTAATTGCTCTCCAATTTTACCTTTCGGGAAACCTTTATTGCGATACCACACTATGTAATACTCCGGTAGATCAATTAAATAATAGCCTTGGTATTTGCCAAAAGGCATTTTGGTATTTGCTAATTGAATTAACTGTTCATTTGCTGATATTTCTCCCATTGGTGGTTCCACTTTTCTACAAATTTATAAAAACGAAGAATTTTACCTAAAAATTAGCAACTCAAATATTGCTGCAAACATTAAAAAAGGCTGAAAAATAGGGTATTATAATCGATTTGGATGTTTAAGGATAATTAGTATATTTGGTGAGATTAGAGGTAAAGAGTTGGCAACCTATTTATTCTAAACTTAAAACCGATATAGAAAACTAAAATAAACACTACAATGAAAAGAGAATTAGCAAAGGACATTATACAATGGGACATAAAATCTTGGTCTAAAGCACTTAGGTATTGGGAAAGCCAAATTGATTGGGGTAAAATAAAAAATGGGCTTGAACTAGGAGGACGAGAAGGTGGACTTTCACTTTGGCTTGCTTTAAAAGAGAAAGATGTGGTTTGTTCTGACTTGAAAGACGTTCAAAAGTCAGCTGAAAAACTACACATCCGACACAACGTTACTTCGCGTATTATATACCAAGACATTGACGCAACAAATATTCCATACGAAAATTATTTTGACATCATTGTATTTAAATCTATTATAGGCGGAATTGGAAGAAATGACAAACATGAAAATCAACAACAGGTTTTCAAAGAAATATACAAAGCACTTAAGCCTGGTGGAAAACTTTTGTTTGCTGAGAATCTAATTGCCTCTCCTTTTCATCAACAATTAAGAAAGCGTTTTGTGAACTGGGGAAGCTCTTGGCGATATGTTTCAATTGAGGAGATGAAAGATTTTTTAAAAGATTTTTCAAGTATTAAAATGCAAACAACAGGAGTTCTTGGTACATTTGGAAGAAATGAAATCCAGAGAAATTTACTATCCACTGTTGATGAGTTAATATTAAACAAAGTCTGCCCAAATAATTGGAAATACATTGCTTATGGCGTTGCCGAGAAATAAATTTACAACTAATTGACCCAACATCTTCAAGGCATAATTCGATGTTCTTCTGGTTATGATTCTTTATTTGTTCAACATTAGTGTTATGATAGGAATTTAAACAAAAAAAGCACCTCGATGATTCAAGATGCTTTGATTGTGATTCCGACAGGATTCGAACCTGTGACCTACTGCTTAGAAGGCAGTTGCTCTATCCAGCTGAGCTACGGAACCGAAATTTAAAATAAATAAAAAAAAAGGGAGATGTATTACACCTCCCTAGTCGGGGCGGCAGGATTCGAACCTGCGACCTCCTGGTCCCAAACCAGGCGCGATGACCGGACTACGCTACGCCCCGTAACCTTGGAATGTACTTCCAAAAAGTTTCTTATTTCAATTGCTCACTAAGAACGTTTTCTTAAAAGCGAGTGCAAAAGTATGTTATTTCTAACTTTTTTGCAACAATTATTTTACTTTTTTTTTTAAAAATAATTATTTTATTTTAACAAAGTGTTCAATTTGTGTCGTTTAATTCATCACTAATTTCACTTTTGTTAAGATGATAGAGAAGCTAGCTTCGTTTCGGCTCGAACCCTTTGGTTCTCATCCCTCTTCACCTTCATTTCATTGCGGTGGGAGCGGGATTCGAACCCGCGGTACAGTTACCCGTACGACAGTTTAGCAAACTGTTGGTTTCAGCCTCTCACCCATCCCACCAATTGTTCAATGAACGGACGGCAAAATTAGTAATTTGATTGATATTAGCAATACTTTTTGGAAAAAAAATGGATAATTTTTATCTAAAATATGTATCTCATTGAAATTTACCGTTTTGTACTTTTTAATTTTGTAACAATAGTCACAAAATAATCCTTATATTTGCTCTAGTTTTGTAGCATATAATTAAATTAAAACAATTCATTTATGACATTTAACGAAATTATCAGACAAAACAAATTGGTGTTGGTTGACTTTTCAGCAGAATGGTGTGGACCTTGCAAAATGATGAAACCTATTTTAGAAGATGTAAAAAAACGTGTGGGCGAAGATGCTTCAATCATTAAGATTGACGTTGACAAAAACCCACAATTAGCTTCTCAACTCCAAATAAAAGGTGTACCTACTTTAATTTTATACAAAGAAGGTGAAATTGCTTGGCGACAATCTGGTGTTGTGCAAGCTTCTGATTTAGCAACTTTAATTAACGCAAATAAATAATGAAAAAAATCCTTTTCTCACTTACTTTGAGCATGCTTTTGTTTAGCTGTTCTGAAAACACAAACAACCTAGAAGATAATCAATCTCCATCTTTAATTGAAATATCTGCTTTGGATTTTCAAAAGAAAATTGATGAATTAAAAGAACCTCAAATAGTTGATGTCAGAACTCCTGATGAATATGCAGGTGGACATATTGAAAACGCTATCAACATCGATTGGAATGGTAATAACTTCAATGAAGAGATTCAGAAATTAGACAAAACCCAACCTATTTTGGTATATTGTTTAAGTGGTGGTAGAAGTGGAAAAGCTGTTCATGAAATGCAACAACTTGGGTTTAACAACATTATAGAAATGGAAGGTGGAATGTTGGATTGGCGCAAAAACAAACTTCCTGAAACAAAAAACACTTCCAGCACTACGAAAAATACAGCTTTGACACTTGAAAAATATAAAGCGTTAGTTAACAATCCAGATAAACTTGTTTTGGTAGATTTTTATGCTGAATGGTGTGGACCTTGCAAGCGTATGGAACCCTACATCAATAAATTTGCTGAAAGCGAAAAAGAAAAATTAGAAATTATTCGCATTGATGCCGATGAATATGCAGACTTATGCACACAATTAAATGTGACGGCACTTCCAACAATGAAATTGTATAAAAACAATGCAATCGTTTGGGAAAACGTAGGTTTTGTTAGCGAAGCAGACTTGCTAAAAGTTTTTCAAAAGAATTATTAAAAAGATAGTCTAAAAATTAAAAATCCCGAGTTAGAAATAATTCGGGATTTTTTTATCCTTATTTTTAAAAAACATGACTAAAATCATATTTTTAATTTATATTTGAGAATAAATTTGTATCGAATAAATGTAAATAAACGATTTAATCATTTAAAACAAAATCAAATGAGAAATTTGAATCTACTTAAATTATCAGTCTTAGCTGTTGCAGCAGTTGCAGTAGGCTGTAAACCTAAGGGAGTAGAAACGGTAGTGAGCGGTAATGCGGCTCAAAAAGTTTATGTTGCCCCTGGAAAATACGATGAATTCTACAACTTTGTAAGTGGTGGATTTAGCGGTCAGATGGGAGTTTATGGACTTCCAAGCGGACGTTTGTTGAAAGTTATACCAATATTCTCCGTTAACCCTGAAAATGGTTATGGTTACAGTGAAGAAACCAAGCCTATGTTAGAAACATCTTATGGTTTTATTCCGTGGGATGATCAGCACCACCTAGAACTTTCTATGACAAACGGTGTGCATGATGGAAAATGGATTTTTGCCAATGCAAATAACACCCCACGTGTTGCTCGTGTTGACTTAAAATCGTTTAAAACAGTAGAGATTTTAGAAATTCCAAATTCTGCTGGAAACCACTCTTCTCCGTTTGCAACTGAAAACACAGAATACATCGTTGCAGGAACACGTTTCTCAGTACCTACAGATGATTCAAATGGAGACGTTCCAATTGATAGTTACAAGCAAAACTTTAAGGGCGTAGTTTCTTTTATCAGCGTTGATAAAGAAACTGGAGACATGAATTTAAGTTTCCAAGTTGAAGCTCCAGGTGTTAACTTCGACTTATCTCGTGCTGGTAAAGGTGTTTCAAAAGATTGGTTCTTCTTTACTTGTTATAATTCTGAGCAAGCAAATACATTGTTAGAAGTAAATGCTTCTCAATTTGACAAAGACTTTATCATGGCTTTAAACTGGAAAAAAGCAGAAGCATTAGTTAAAGCTGGTAAAGGAAAAAAAATCAAAACAAAATATGCACATAATAAATTAAGCGAAGAAACGCATACTGCAACTTCTACAATGAAGGAAGATGTGACGGTGTTGACTATCGATGATTTGAAAGATGCAATTTACATGATTCCTTGTCCAAAATCTCCACACGGATGTGATGTTAACCCTACAGGAGAATACATCATTGGTTCTGGAAAATTAGCTGCATTAATTCCTGTATTTAGCTTTGACAAAATTCAAAAAAGTATTAGCTCAAAAGACTTTGCAGGAAATTATGGTGGTATTCCAATTATTAAATATGAATCTGCATTGTATGGTGAAGTTCAAAAACCTGGTTTAGGGCCTTTGCACACAGAGTTTGATGCGAATGGAAATGCATATACATCCATGTTCTTATCTTCTGAAGTGGTTAAGTGGAATTTGAAATCATTGAAAATTGTTGATAGACAACCAACATTCTACTCTACTGGTCACTTAATGGTTTGTGGTGGTAACACAGCTAAACCTTATGGTAAATACTTGGTTGCATACAACAAAATCACAAAAGACCGTTATTTACCAACTGGTCCAGAGTTGACACAATCTGCTCAATTATTTGATATTAGCGGAGAAAAAATGGAGTTATTGTTAGACTTCCCAACTATCGGAGAACCTCACTATGCACAAGCAGCTCCAGCTGATTTGATTAGCAAAAATCAAATTAAAATGTATAAAATAGACCACAACAAACATCCTTATGTGTCTATGGGTGAGGCTAAAACTAAAGTTGTAAGAGAAGGAAATAAAGTACACGTTTACATGACATCAATTCGTTCTCACTTTGCACCGGATAATATTGAAGGAATTAGAGTTGGAGACGAAGTTTACTTCCACGTTACTAACTTAGAGCAAGACTGGGATTTACCGCATGGTTTCGCAATCAAAGGTAACCAAAATGCAGAGTTATTAATTATGCCTGGTGAAACAAGTACATTGAAATGGGTTCCAAACAAAGCGGGAATGTTCCCAATGTATTGTACAGACTTCTGTTCTGCACTACACCAAGAAATGCAAGGTTATGTTCGTGTTTCTCCAGCAGGTAGCAACACACCGTTAATCTACAGTCTTAATAACAAAAAAGACAATGCAAGCAGCCCTGTTAAACAAGGTGAAACAAAATAAAAATCACAAAAAGGGGCTTGAAAAATAGCCCCTTTTTATTAATCCTTTTATCATGAATACCAATAATTTATCCCAAACAAGCAAATTAACCTTTTATCTATTAATCGTTTGTGCCATTGGTTTTATCGTTAGTATCATTACGCCAATTTGGTCTATTTACCTACTTGCTCCCCAATATCCTGAAGGTTTAAGTATGTATTTACACGCCAACAAATTAGCAGGTGATGTTGAGATTATTAATGGTTTAAATCATTATATAGGAATGAAAGAATTGCACGCAGACGATTTCTGGGAATTTACTTACCTCCCAACAATCCTTGGTGTACTAAGTTTTATTACACTTCTTGTAGCATTCCTTAAAAAGAAAAAATTCCTTTATGCGTTTACAATTTTCTATGCATTGTTTGGAATTGCTTTTATGGTTGATTTTTGGTGGTGGGAATACCAATACGGTCACAATTTAGATCCATCAGCAGCAATTATTATCCCAGGAATGTCTTATCAACCACCTTTGTTTGGTAAAAAAGTTTTACTCAACTTCACTGCTTTTTCATACCCTAACATAGGTGGATGGATTATGTTTTCCATTGCTATTGTGCTAATTTTTCTTAGCTTTAGAGAATATAAATTATCAAAAAAATAAAAAGTATGAATTCATTTGTTAGTCGTTATGCAATTATTGCAACTGTATTGGTATTGGTAAGTAGTTGCACTTCAACCGAACCTGTGGAAATTCGTGTAAATAAAGACCAATGTGCTAATTGTAAAATGACGATTACTGAGCTTAATTATGCTTCGGAATTGGTGACATCAAAAGGTAAGACTTTTGCTTTTGACGATATTAAATGCATGGATTATTTTCAGAACAATCATGAAGACGAAGCCATTAAGAATGCAATTAGCTATGTTATTGATTTTAACACACTCGAATTTGTAAAGAAAAACGAAGCGTTTTTAATCCAAGGTGGCGCTATTAAAAGTCCAATGAACGGTAATATTCAAGCATTTAAAAACAAAGAAGATGCACAAAATGCTGCTCAGAAATTGAATGCACAACCTCTATAATTAAATGCAATGTTGCGATTTTTGTTAGCTTTTATCTGTTTTTTCCCTTTGATTTCTTTTGGAAAAACACTGAAAGTTGGAAAAAATGAAAAATACAAAACTATTGTTCAAGCCATTAATAATGCTGTCAATGGTGATACTGTGCTCGTTTTTTCAGGAATTTACAAAGAAGGAAATATCAATGTAACCAAATCTATCGCATTGATTGGCAAAGACTTTCCTGTGATTGATGGTGAACACAAATACGAGAACATTTCTTTTAAAGCAAACAAAATCGTACTCAAAGGATTTAAAATCATTAATTCTGGTGAAGATGAAGTGAAAAACGTTGGTGCTGTCCGCCTTTACGACAGCCATTACTCCATAATTGAAGACAATATTTTTGACAATAATTATTTTGGAATCACCATTCAACGGGGCTACAAATGTGTTGTCAGAAATAATAAAATTGTATATCGCTTCAAACGTTCGCAAGAAAAAATTGGTGATGGCATTCACATCTGGAACAGTTCTCACCTTAAAATCCTTAACAATTATATTGAAGGAACTAAGGATGGTATTTACCTAGAAAAAGCATCGCATGTTATTGTTGATGGCAATTATTCTACTCGAAATTTGAGATACGGCCTTCATTTCATGTTTTCAAACGACAACAGCTATTCTAACAATACATTCAATAACAATTATGCAGGTGTTGCTGTAATGTATAGCATGCATGTGGATATGTATAAAAACAAATTCATCAACAATTGGGGAGATGGTGCCTATGGCGTTTTATTGAAAGAAATTTCTTTTAGTAAAATTGAAGGAAACATTTTTGATAACAACACAGCTGCTGTTTATATGGATGGAGCTACAAAAATTGATTTTTTTAAAAATAAGTTTGCCAACAACGGATGGGGCGTAAAAATCAATGCCAATTGCATGGAAAATAAATTTGCCTACAACCATTTTGAAAACAACACTTTTGATATGAGCACCAACGGGTCTTTGGTAATGAATACCTTTAACAAGAATTATTGGGACAAATACCAAGGATACGATTTAAACAAAAACAAAATTGGCGATATTCCCTATCACCCACTCAGTTTGTATTCAGTTTTATCCGATAAAAATCCAACGATTATGTTGCTCTATCGTTCGTTTATTGTTGATTTATTAGATAGAATTGAGAAAATGATTCCAAGTTTTACTCCCGATAATTTTATCGATAAATTTCCCTTGATGAAATCGCCAATCAAAGATTAATGCGCCATGATAACAATTAAAAATCTCACAAAAAAATTCAATAAATTCATTGCTCTAAACAATGTAAATTTATCCTTTAGTCAAGGTGAAGCAATTGCATTAATTGGTCCAAATGGTTGCGGAAAGACAACGTTGATTAAGAGTATTTTGGGGCTGAATGTTGTGAAATCGGGTACAATTGAAGTGCTCAACAACGATATCAGTAACAACTACACCTATAGAGAAAACATTGGTTACATGCCTCAAATTGGTCGCTACCCAGAAAACATGACTATTGAGCAAACCATCAACATGATTATTGAAGCACGCAACGTTCCTAAAAATCAGTTGGATTTAGAACTGTTGGAAGCCTATCAATTGGAAAGTATTTATTCTAAAAAAATGAGCACCTTATCTGGTGGTACAACTCAGAAAGTGAGTGCTGTACTGGCTTTTTTGTTTCATCCTAAAATTATTATTTTGGACGAACCAACGGCAGGATTGGACCCATTGGCAGCAGAAATTTTAAAGAATAAAATCATCAAAGAAAAAAACAACGGTAAACTCATCATCATTACCTCACATTTGCTTAGTGAACTTGATGATATAATCAGCCAAGTTGTTTTTATTAAAGAAGGAACGGTAATTTTCCATCAATCTGTTGATGATTTGAAAAAAAATACAGCAAGTTCAAAAATATCGGAAGCAATTATTAATGTATTAAAAAGCAACAATCATGAATAGAATCATTCGTTTTATCGTATTTGATATCATCAAAAATAAAATTGTACTTTTTTATACGATTTTATTATTCATCATTTCATGGTCGGTGCTTGGAATAGAAACCAATTACACCAAATCCATATTAAGCTTACTCAACGTTGTTTTGCTTGTTGTGCCGCTGGTTAGTGTTGTGTTTTCAACTATCTATGTTTACAATAGCAATCAATTTATAGAGTTGCTTTTAAGTCAGCCTGTTCCGCGTTCAAAAATTTGGTTGAGTATGTTTTTGGGCTTATCTTCTGCCCTATCTTTTGCTTTTATTATTGGTTGTGGACTACCTATTTTAATTTACAGTTCTATTGAAATAGGTTTTTCTTTGGTGATTTCGGGCGTTTTTTTATCCATCATATTTACCGCAATAGCTATGTTAGCTGCCATTTTGAGTAAAGACAAGGCAAAAGGCATTGGTTTAGCAATTTTTTGTTGGCTATTTTTCACCATTATTTATGATGGTATCATGCTGTTGGCTATTTTTCAATTCTCCGATTACCCCATTGAAAAATTAGTAGCAATAGTTGCAGCGCTCAACCCTATTGATTTATCGCGAATTTTTGTATTGTTACAACTTGACGTTTCTGCCATGTTGGGTTATACGGGGGCAATTTTCACCTCGTTGTTTGGCTCAACAAAAGGAATTGTGTTATCCTTTGTTGTGCTACTTTTTTGGGTGATTGTTCCTTTTGTTTATTCTTTGGTAAAATTTAAACGAAAAGACCTTTAATTATTGACGGTAAATTGTTTCGTTTTTTTGTAAATCAACTAAACGACCAGATTTTCCATCGTTGAAAATTTCCCAGATATATTCTTCGTTTCCAAAACAAGGATTTCCGTTGGGAGCATTTTTTGTTGGCAACAATTCGTATTCTTTGTTATTGATTTTCAATTTCATTGCAGCCATATCCCCTTTTGCAAAATAGGTAATCGATATGCTATCGCCTTTATCACTTTTCAATATATTGGGCTCTTGCACTAAGCTTATTTCTTCATTTTTTACTGTTTCAGTAGTTGTTTCCTCTTGCTTTGAATTGCACGAAAAACCAATCAAAAGTATTAGCGAAAATTTAACGAAATTGTTCATATTTTTAGTTTTAGCAAAGATAACAAATCAAGCTGAAACAAGTTGATTTTGCTAACTATTTCAAGAAATTTATTCCACTCCAAAATGATTCCAACCTTGGGCTTTTATGGTAATGGCACTTCCGTTTTTATCAATGAAATAACAACCATCTCGTTCGTCGGTGATATGACCAATAACTGTCATGTGTGGATTGCCTTTAATTTTATCGTAATCTGCTTGTTTTATGGTGAATAACAATTCATAGTCTTCTCCTCCATTCAACGCACAAGTAGCAGGATCTAAATTAAATTCTATTGCTGCCAAAGAGGTGGAACCATCAATCGGAATTTTTTCATCGTAAATATGGCATCCCACCTTGCTGCTTTTGCAAATGTGTAGTATCTCTGATGCCAAACCGTCAGAAATATCAATCATAGAAGTTGGCAACACATCCAATTCTGCTAAAAATCCAACAACATCTTTACGCGCTTCGGGTTTAAGTTGGCGTTGAATGACATAATCATATCCATCCAATTCGGGTTGTATGGACGGATTGGCTTTAAAAACTTCTTTTTCGCGCTCCAACACTTGCAAGCCCATGTAGGCTGCACCCAAATCTCCTGTTACAACTACCAAGTCAAAATCTTTGGCACCACTTCTGTAAACAATTTTGTCTTTTTTAGCACGCCCCATTGCTGTAATACTAATGGTTAACCCAGAATAAGAAGTGCTGGTATCACCACCAACCAAATCAACGTTGTAAAAATCGCAAGCTGCTTTAATTCCTTTGTATAATTCATCAATTGCCTCTACAGGAAATTTAGACGAAAACGCAATGGAAACAGTAACCTGCTCTGGCACTGCATTCATTGCACACACGTCAGATAAATTTACAACCACCGCTTTGTAACCCAAATGTTTCAAGGGAGTGTACATTAAATTAAAATGAACGCCTTCAACCAACATGTCGGTAGAAACTACCATTGCCTCTTCATCCGAAATGGATATTACCGCACAATCATCACCAATTCCTTTGATTGTGGATGCATTTTGAGGTGTAAACTGACTGCTCAAATGATCAATTAATCCGAATTCACCTAATTGGTCAAGGCTTTTATTTTCTGACATGTTAATTTAATTTTGTTTTAATAATTTCTGTTGGTGTTTTGAAATAAATGTATTGTTCGTTTGCAAAAAAATCAATACAATTTTGATAATTCAACGGCAAAGATACGTTAACTGATGCATCTTCCAATGAAATAAATTTTAATTCATTTTCTATTAGGCAAATTAGATAGTTATTGTAAAACTGCACCCACTTTGCTCCAGGCATTTCAATAAAACGTGTTAACGTGCCATAAATATCAAACACATAAATGCCTTTGGTGCTATCTAACAGAAACAAACGATTGTTCCATTCATTCATTTGCACAATTTGATCGATGGAAAGAATGCCATTCAAATTTTTTACTTCTTGACTTTGCAACAATCCCTTCATGGAAATCAATTGCAAGGTGGAATTAACTTGATCGAGCACCCAAATTTTATCCGATTGACCGGAAATGGCCACTTTGCTTACACTCATCAAGTCATAATCGCTTAAATCAATGCATTTATCAAACGAAGTGAGCGAATTATCAAAAAAACAAATTAACTGTTGTGCCTCAGAAAAACCCATTATTTTCAACGAATTGACAATGTCTATTTTATCAATTTTACCTAGCGATTTCTGACTTTGGTCAAACAATAGTTTTCCGTTTTCATCCACTTTTGTCAGCCGATCACGCGATGAAACAATAACATTATTCAATGCATCAACGGTCCACAGTGAATTTTCAGTAATTGGAAAACGCTTCACTTCTTGTAAGGTTTGTGCAGTAAGGTTCTGACCAATCAAAATGAGTCCAACAAAAAGTGCTATTTTCAAAAAGAATTTCATTGCAATTGGTTGCTTTCCAAAATTTGTTCCGCAATTTCACGGTTATTTGCCAAACGAGGCACTTTGTTTTGTCCGCCCAATTTATTGTTTGATTTCAACCACACATCAAAAGCTCCTGTGGGCAATATTTTTAATTGTGGTTCTTGCAAAATTAGATCTTTGTAGCGTTTTGCTTCGTAATCCGAGTTCAAATCTTTGAGGGTATGATCCAACAATCGTTGAAAATTTCGCAAATCGTTGGGATGGTTTATGAATTCAATCAACCATTGGTGCGCTCCTTTTGTCGTATCGTTCATATACACAGGGCAAGCATGAAAATCGCGCACTTGAGCACCTGTTGCTTTTGAAGCTGCTGCAATGGCTTTTTCTGCATTTTCTACTACCACTTCTTCGCCAAAAGTGTTGATATAGGATTTTGTTCTACCTGTAATTTTAAAACGATATGGTTTCAACTCTGTAAATGCAATGGTATCTCCAACAATATAGCGCCACAAGCCACCATTGGTAGAAATCACCAACGCATAGTTTTCGCCAATTTCTACTTCGTCCAACGAAACAATGTTTTTAGAAGCCGTTCCTTCAAAAGATTTCATTGGGATAAACTCATAAAAAACACCATAATCCAACATCAAAAGTAAGCCTTGATTGTCGGGTTTATCTTGAATACCAAAAAAACCTTCGGATGCGTTGTAGGTTTCTACATAATGCATGTCGTCAAAGCCAATTAGTTTCTCAAATTCATGACGATAGGGTTCAAAACTCACGCCTCCGTGCATGTACAATTCCAGGTTGGGCCAAACTTCTTTCAACGTTTTTTTACCCGATAGTTGAAGCACCCGTTTTATCAAAACCATGGTCCAACTTGGCACTCCTGCAATAATATACACATCTTCATCTAGGGTTGAATGGGCCATTTTTTCTAATTTTTCTTCCCATTCGTTCATCAATGTTATTTCTTTGGCTGGTGTACGACGAATTTCTGCCCACCAAGGTAAATTTTTCACAATGATGGCACTCAAATCACCAAAATACGAATCATCCGAAAGATGGTTAACTTGTGCACTTCCGCCAACAATTAAATGTTTTCCGTTGTATAATTTCCGATTTTCGTAGTTGTTGTAATAAATAGACAACAAATCTTTACCACCTTTGTAGTGGCAATCTTCCAAAGATTCACGGGTTACGGGAATCAACTTACTTTTTGTAGAGGTGGTGCCACTTGATTTTGCAAACCATTTAGTAGATGTTGGCCACAACAAGCCTTGCTCGCCCTCCATCACACGGTCGATATAAGGTTTTAAATCGTCGTAATTGGTGAGCGGAACTTTTTCTTTAAAATCAGCATAGGAAGAGATGCTATCAAACTGATATTTTTTTCCATATTCTGTTGATGCTGCAAAAGAAATAAGGTGTTGAAAAAGCTCGTTTTGAACTTCCAACGGAAATTTTTTAAAAAGCTCTATTTGGTGAATACGCTTTTTTACAATCCAAGAAAATATTGAATTAAACGGCATAAAGTTAGTCTAATTTGTTGCAATATGTTTAACTAATGTAATAAAAATATTACAAACGCCAACAATTTAGACAAAAACAAACTATTTATTGATTAACCGAAGAATACGATGTATCCTACAATTGCTAAACAAATGATTGTATAAATAGTTCCTAAAGCTACTGTTGATCCTTCGAAGAAATTATCTTTATTTGCCATTTTGAATATTATTTTTTTTCAAAAGTAGTGTTTTAATTGTTATTTGCAACCATTGAAATGACTTTTTTTGGTTTTAAAAACAAACATTGAATTGTTGAAATTCGTTCTATCCATTCAAACGAATTGGATTTCTGTTATTTATCGTTTTTTAGGTAATGCCAAAGCGATAAGCATGCTGGCAATTCCAGTGAACAAAATAATTTTTGCAAGAACAGAGGTAGAATCAATTGCCCACCACCAAATACCAACAGTAAGCAATGCTGTTGCTATCCAAAATACGATGCTAAAACTCACGCGGTGCTTGCTATCTTTTACGTTGATAAGGTTTAAAACAATACCAATAAATCCAAAAGCCATTGAAGCATAAGACAGATTAAGTTGCGCATTAACCGTAAAAGGCAATTCTAAAAGCATTAAAATCATCAGCAAGATGGCGATGCTAAACGATAAACCCGAAATGAATTTTATGGATTTCATTGCCTATCTTTTTTTCTTGTGCTTAATGTTGTCAACAGGATTGTAGCTTTGAGGGGTTTTTCCTTTTTGCTTTTTTTCTTTTGTTTTTGGCGTATTTTCTTTGTTTTCAACGCCTTTCATCTGTTCTTCAGGAGTTGTAGCAACATGCGATGTGGATGGTCCTTCCCACTTGTTTTTAACTTGAATTTCTTTTATTTTCCCTGTTTTTTCGTCTTTCACCTGCACTTTTATGGCATCTGCTTCTTTGTTGTTAACGCCAATTACGTCTTCTTTCAAAACCCATTTACCGTTTTCAAATTGATAGGCATCATACGATAAATCGGGCAAATACATAGAATACATTCCTTTTAATTCGGGTGTTTCGGGCGATAGGTGATCAAAAATAATGCGGTTGTATTTTTCTTCGTAATTCAAATACATGGATGTTTTTTCGGCAAATTCAAAAAATACACGTTTTTGCAGTTCTTTGCCATTTTTAAAAACCGGACTACCCAAGCGTGCCACTTTTCCGCTAAAAGAAAGTACGTCAATAACTTTCATGGTGCTGGATGAATTGTTGCCCATCCATCCCAAAATGGTGTACACCTCTTTTGAACCTTTTTTGAACGGGATGATTTTATAGTACAAAGCACCATACCACATATCGCTTTCTAAAATGTCTTGCGGTCGACGTGGCAACATAAAACTTTTATCTTTCAGCTCAATAACATCGTATTGCTCGGTTCTATCATTGAATTTTAGAATGTAGCAATAGTATTTTTGGGTCATATCGTCTTGCTCCACATTCCAATTAAAGAAACGAAAAACATTATCGGGGCTTTTGATGGTACCCACTGTTTTTAACTGAGAAAAAGGATATTCAAAAGCACCTTTTAATTGGATGGTTGCTTCCATCTTTGCTTTAAAAACTGTATTTGCTTTTTGTTTTTCAGCATTATTTTTTGCTGCACGCAGGTTGGATAATAACTCAGCCAACTCTTGTTCTTGTTGTGCTAAATCTTGCGTCCACACAGAGGTGAACACTCCAAAAAATAAAATAACCAAAAATAAAACAGCTCTTTTCATACTTCTTTAAAACGGATAGAACGGTGAATTGTTACACAACTACCAACCAATTTTTTAGAGCAGAACAGAAATTACGCCAACTTTTTATTACCAGATGCAATATTTTGTTGAAATATAAGGTAGAAATATTTCTATCCAATGTTCTAATAGACCAAGTTTGTGCGGCAGCTTCTTGCAAGTAATACATTTGAGCTTTTTCGTTTGTAACGCTTAAAACTCTTTTAAAATGTGACCATGTCAATTGTGCACACAGTGTTCGCACAATTTGAAAATCTGGAAAGGTTAAATAAAACTGTCTCATTAAAAAGACAACTCTCTCTCCAAATCCTTTCCCAAATTCTGAGGTTAGTTCTTTTGAAATTGATTAAATCAATTCTTTTCCATATTCTGCTCTGTCTTTTCCGTTTTGTTCTTCTAGCACAATGCGTTCACTAATTTTCCAATAAGCTTCAACCATTGCAGTGTAAATCTACAATATGATTTTATCAATCTCCTTCATCAATCTATCGGTTTCTGTCAATGCCACAATAATTTTTTGATAATGCAAAATATCTTCAAAATCTAAAGTTCGGTCTTTGCGGTCTTTAAGCCATTTTTGTGCCGGTTGGTAGCCACCAATGTAAAACTCCCAAGCCACTTGCGGAACATTGTCAAAATATTGGGTTTCGTTGATAAATACTTTTCCGTTTTCGTATTTTGGTTTACCAACTACATTGTCTCCATCAACTGGATATTGAGTAATATATTTTTCAACTTTTGAGCTTTCCAGCAAATGAATTTGGCGTATTTCTGCACCTAACTCCACCAATTTCCAAAACGATTCTTGGTTTTTTGGATAAGGCACTCTCGGAAAATCTATTTTCAGAAATTCTTTGTAGGTTTCTCTGTAAGTTGGCGAATGTAAAACGGCATAGATATAGTCTAAAATATCTAACGGAGAGAATGTGCCATCCCAACCAGCTGCTAGGTCACATACGATATTATCATCATGGAGAAAACTATGATTGAGGTCTTTTTCTATTTTCTCCACAATCTCCATATTCAAATTAGGAACTCGCTCCGACTCTGCTCCTAATGTTGGCTCGGGATAAAGGTAGAGAGGGAATACATTGTTTATGTTGTATGCACTACTTGTTTTGTGTCCTGCAATATATTTTGTGATAAATACTCCAGATTCTTCTTTGTCAGGAACTTGTTTTGGACAAATTAATGCAACGTTATTTTGTTTAAATAGATGTTGCATTGTTTCACTTCGAGGCATACAATGAAACCCTTTTGTTGTCCCTGTATAATAAGTAAATCTTTCTTCAAATGGACGATAAAGTATTTTTTGGATATTTGAAAAATCAGTATTTTGTAAATCTTTCTTTGCTCCACTTATCGACCAGTCTCTTACGTCTTTACCTAAATCATATTTTATTCTTGCTTCTTCTACATCTAATAATAAAAAATCTCTAATAGTATTTTCAACTTCTTTTGGTGTGAAATGAATAGTAAAATTATCTCTTGCTGTAACAATTCCAACACTATTCACCAAAAACAATTCAGCTACAGAAAATCCTTCATCATAACTGCTTTTTGCACCGTAATCTTTTTGTACAAAAAAAAGTTCTGGCTCTTTTGGGTCAAGTTCTGTCCAAGCTATGCTTTTCACAGAATTTTCGTTCAGAAAATCATATTTATCTTCTCGTTTTCCGTAGAGGTCAAAGTGAAAAACTTGTGCTTTTTTATTTTTCATGTTGTTGTTCAAAAAGTTGTTTTTGTAATTCTATTTCGCGGATTAATTCTTCTTCGCTTGGCAAATAGTGTATGTATTTACTGGCAAAAAGCTGTTTGTTTTCGTTCAATACAGAGTATTTAGCCACTACTTTGTCGGTGTCGGTACAGAGCAAAAGTCCAATGGTAGGATTGTCATCGGCTTGTCGTTTTAGATCGTCATACATACGCACATACATATCTAATTGCCCAATGTCTTGGTGCGTGAGTTTGTCGGTTTTTAGTTCTACAATTACAAAGCATTTCAAGATGTAATTGTAAAAAACCAAATCGATATAAAAATCAGAATTTTCTGTACGGATGTGTTCTTGTCGGCTCACAAAAGCAAAACCTTTCCCCAATTCCAAGATAAAAGCTTGCAGATTATCTATCAATGCTTTTTCCAATTCTGCTTCGGTATAGGCTTTACCTGCAGGAAGGTTCAAAAATTCTAACACCATTGGATTTTTAATGAAATCTTCTGCCTGCAAGGCTTTTGTTTTTGTATGCATTTCGTCTTGCACCAATTGTTTATCGTCAGATGCCAACATTCTGTCGTAATACAAGGTAGAAATATTTCTATCCAAAGTTCTAATAGACCAAGTTTGTGCTGCAGCTTCTTGCAAGTAATACATTCGAGCTTTTTCGTTGCTTACTTTAAAAACACGCTGAAAATGCGACCATGTCAATTGTGCGGACAGTGTTCGCACAATTTGAAAATCAGGGAAAAGCAGATGAAATTGACGAATTTCCCAAATGGTTCTTGGACTAAATCCTTTTCCAAATTCTGCGGTTAGTTCTTTTGAAATTGATTTAATCAATTCTTTTCCATATTCTGCTCTGTCTTTTCCATTTTGTTCTTCTAGTACAATGCGTTCACCAATTTTCCAATAAGCTTCAACCATTGCCGAATTAATAGCAACATAAGCTTTTTGCCGAGCAGAGGCTAGAATGGATTTTATGTCGTGTAGGTAATTCATCGAGTTAGTTTTTCTTCTTTACAAAAATATTGATGCTTACGCCTTGCATTATGTCGAACACATTTTGATCGATACTTCCATCGGGTGCGGTTTCTTTTTTCTTGGCATTTCCGTGCAAATCTATGGTGTAAATTTTATCAAAAGTTTTCATCAAATGCCAGCGCATTCCTCTAAATGTAGGGTTATCTAAATACCCATGAGGGTTGATGAATGCCAAAATTCCTTCGCCATTCTTTTCTATTAGATGAGAGCTGAAACGGATAAATTTCACATAATCATCATTAATCCATTTGGGATTTCGCTCTTTGAGTTTTTCTTTTCCGCCAGGTTCTTTTTTGTAATCTTCCATCAAGTTCATAATCCATTCGCCTTTGTTGGCAGATTCGCCACTATACGGCGGATTCCCAATGATACACATCACAGGCGTATCGCGTTTAATGTGATTGGCTTCGTTGGCTTCGGAACTTAACCAATTGGCAAATAAAGTACCTGTATCTGGGTGGCTTTCTTCTAAACTATTGGTCAGATACACCCTAAAACGTTGGTCGCTTGAGGGCTTGTAACCTGTTTCGGTTAAAAGCAAATCCAATTGCAAATGTGCCATCGCATAACTTGCCATGAGCAACTCAAAACCATTGAGGCGTGGCAATAAATGATTTTCTACATAATTGCTCCAAATGCCTTGTTGTCCTTCAAACTTTTTGTAAATGTGTTTTACTACTTCTGCTAAAAAAGTACCTGTTCCGGTTGCTGGATCCAGAATTTGCACTTTATGCACTTCTTTTTCTGCTTTTTTACCTTGAACATCTACTTTTATTTTGGTTTTACTGGTATCGGCTAATCCTTGTGGCAAGTTAAATTCAGTTTTCAGAATATCATCTACCGCACGAACAATGAAGTTAACAACAGGTTGTGGCGTGTACCATACACCACGAGCCTTACGCAATTTTGGGTCGTATTCGCTTAGGAAAGTTTCATAAAAATGGATAATCGGGTTTTCCATTTTTGTTGCTTTTCCGTAATTTTTTAATATTTCCTCTACGTTGCACGCCAAAAATATTTCTACTAAATTATCAACTATCCATTTGATGCGGTCGTCAATGTCAGGACCAGCAATGTAGCCAAACAATTTACGCAAAAACGGATTGGATTTTGGAATCAATTCTGCGGCTTCTTGTCGGCTAAAAGTGGGTAACGTAGGGTCGTGCAAACGTGCTGCAAACATTCCGTAAGCGATGGTTTGTGCATAAACATCTGCAAATGCTTTGGGAGTAATATCATGAATTAAAATTTCCCGAAAGGCATTCATTTGGTCTTTTAGGGTTGAGTTTTCGTGGTTGTTTTCATCACTTGTCAACGCTTTTTCAATCACATCAGAAAGTAGGCGGGCTTTTCCAGCCATCATTTCTGCTAATTTTTTTGGACTTTTAATGGTTTGTCCAATATGTGTACAAAAATCTTGAATAAGGTTGGTAAACGTTGAAAAATTATTTGGCAACGCAACGATAGCTCCGTTTTGCAGTTCGGCAATGGCTATTTTGGTTACAAATTCACCATCACGATACAAATGGAAGTCTAAATAATCGGTAAAAATTAAATTATTGAGCGATGCTTTATATCGGTCAAACTGTTCTTTATTGCCAGTTTTCTTTGCTCCTTCTAGGTCTTTATCGCCAATATCTTTGGCTTCAATAAACCCAACAGGAATATCTTTTTTGGTAAGAATGTAATCGGGAGCTCCACAAGATTGGCGTTTGGGTTCATTGGTTGCTCTGATGTCCGAAACCAAACTTTCTAACAATTGTTGTAAATCACCACGGAAAGTATGTTCGGTTGCATTTCCTTGCTTGTAGCGTTGATTGATGTTGTTGATGTATTGCTCTAAGGTCATTATTAAGTTATTCTTTTTACAGCCAACTAAGTTAAGATAAAATTTCGTTTGTTACTATTTATAAAAAATAGTTCTTCAAATTCGAATTTTATATCTATACCAATTGGATTAGAACAAAACCTAACGATGATGCACACCAATGATTTACAAATCTTTCAAATCCTGAATAGTTTGTGTTGGATTGGCTGAATTGAACACAAAACTTCCTGCCACTAAAGCATCAGCACCTGCATCCAACAACAATTTACCTGTTTCTAAGTTGACACCGCCATCCACTTCAATTAACGTAGATGCATTGTGTTCTTGAATCATTTTTTTGAGTTGCGCTACTTTTTTACACGCATGAGGAATAAATTTTTGTCCGCCAAAACCTGGGTTGACAGACATAATCAACACCAAATCCAATTCTTCGATAACATCTTCAAGCACAGACACGGGCGTATGAGGGTTAAGTGCCACACCGGCTTTCATTCCATTGGCTTTGATAACTTGAATGGTGCGGTGTAGGTGGGTGCACGCTTCATAATGAACGGTCAACAAATCAGCTCCTGCTTTTTTAAACGTTTCAATGTATTGATCGGGATTTACAATCATCAAATGCACATCCAACGGTTTTGTTGCATGTTTTTTAATGGCTTCAACAACAGGAAATCCAAACGATATGTTAGGCACAAAAACACCATCCATCACATCCACATGAAACCAATCAGCAGATGAGTTGTTAATCATTTCAACATCGCGTTGAATGTTGGCAAAATCACAGGATAAAACAGAAGGAGAAATAATTTGCGACATATCTTAATTTTTTTCTGCAAAGATAAAAAGGAAATAAGAAAATGCCACAATAAAAGGATTGAACTTAAAAAAAAGAACTTACTTCAACTCTATTTTACTCAATTGAAATCGTGTAGGCTACTTAATAGTTGCTTGTTCGCCCTTATTTTTAACAATTCAAAATTATGCTATCGTATAATTTAATATTCAAATGTCCCGTGTTCTGAAATAATGGTCAATTTTTTGGCATCTGATGCTTCTACTCGACCTACAATTTGTGCATCCACATTGAATGATTTTGAAATTTCAATAATTTCTTGAGCATGTTCTGGAGAGCAATATATTTCCATACGGTGCCCCATGTTGAACACTTTGTACATTTCTTTCCAGTCGGTGCCCGATTCTTCATGGATAATTCTAAACAACAACGGTGTTTCAAACAAATTATCTTTAATGATGTGCACATTTCCAACAAAATGCAACACTTTTGTTTGCGCTCCACCCGAACAATGTACCATTCCATGAATGTTTGAACGGTGTTTTTCTAATATTTTGCTAATAATCGGTGCATAGGTTCTCGTTGGAGAAAGCACTAATTTACCTACAGACAAAGGATAATCGCCTGGCCAATCGGTTAAATTGTAGGAGCCAGAATACACTAAATCAGCAGGAACAGCAGCATCAAACGTTTCTGGGTATTTTTCGGCTACTGATTTGTTAAACACATCGTGGCGTGCAGATGTTAAACCATTGCTCCCCATTC
The DNA here is from genome assembly GCA_029558435.1 of Bacteroidota bacterium. Next base: position 1,979 of record JAKQEZ010000656.1, on the reverse strand, counting down.
CGCCATTGTATTCTGTTTCGTAGGAAGCCTGACCAAATGATGCTAATCCTACAATCACATCTCCCGGTTGAATGGTATGATTGGAAATAACATCCGAGCGTTTCATTCTACAAACAACAGTAGAATCTACAATGATCGTGCGCACCAAATCACCTACATCAGCTGTTTCTCCACCTGTGGAATGGATACCAACCCCTTGATTTCTCAATTCGGTCAACAATTCCTCAGTTCCGTTAATGATTTCAGAAATAACTTCGCCTGGCACTAAATTCTTGTTGCGTCCAATAGTTGAAGAAAGTAAAATATTATTGGTTGCACCCACACACAACAAATCATCAATGTTCATGATAAGTGCATCTTGTGCAATCCCTTTCCAAACCGATAAATCGCCAGTTTCTTTCCAATACGCATACGCCAAAGAAGATTTTGTCCCTGCACCATCGGCATGCATAACGATGCAATATTCTTCATCATTGGATAAATAATCAGGAACGATTTTACAAAAAGCTTGTGGAAACAACCCTTTGTCAACATTTTTTATGGCATTGTGCACATCTTCTTTACCTGCAGAAACTCCTCTAAGATTGTAGCGATTATCAGACATATTTAAACTATTTGACCACAAAAGTAATTAAAAAACCAGAGAAAAAGAGTGGATTTTTAGAAAGAACAAAAATTAAAATAATTGCAAAATAGTTCTAATCCGTTAAATGTATGCACTGGTATTGATAAATTTATAGTACATATTTTTTGAAAGGATAATTTGCTTAAATTTGTGAACTTAGTTTTTGAAAATAATAAAACCAGATAAAATCATGAGTAAAAAAGTTTATATCGTTGCAGCTGCACGTACGCCTATGGGTTCTTTCTTAGGTTCGTTAGCTACAGTTACAGCTACAAAATTAGGAGCAACAGCAATTGAGGGTGCATTGAAAAAAGGAAATGTTGACCCTACTACAATTGACGAAGTTTTTATGGGAAATGTGCTACAAGCTGGTGTTGGACAAGCGCCTGCACGTCAAGCAGCATTAGGAGCTGGAATTAGCAACCACGTTCCTTGTACAACCGTAAATAAAGTATGTGCATCTGGAATGAAAGCTATCATCATGGGAGCTCAATCTATTTTAGCAGGCGACAATCATTTAGTTGTTGCAGGTGGAATGGAAAGCATGTCGCAAGTTCCTCACTACATGAGTGCTCGTAACGGTGTTAAATATGGTGATGCTAAAATCATTGATGGATTGGCAAACGATGGATTGATTGATGCTTACGACAGAATTCCGATGGGGAACTGTGCAGAAGTTTGTGCAACAGAACACAACATCACGCGTGAAGACCAAGATAATTTTGCTATTGCATCTTACCAAAAAGCGGCTGCTGCATGGCAAGCTGGTAAATTTAACGATGAAGTTGTTCCTGTGAGCGTACCTCAACGTAAAGGAGATCCAATCATTTTTGCTGAAGATGAAGAATACAAAAACGTTAAATTGGATAAAATCCCTGGATTGAATCCTGCATTTGAGATGTACGAAGCGTGGCCGATGATAGGACAGCATATTTATGTTCGAAGGATTTTAGAAGAGAATTATACAAATACGTGGGAGTGGGGCTGGGATTTTCCGTATTGGGATGATAATGGGGTAAAGGAATGTGAATCGGCAGAGGCTGGGAAAAAGTTAGCAGCTGAATTTTGGCTGAAAAGAAACAGTGAACGGCTCACCTTAATTTGGCCATTTACAAAGAAACGCCATGCCAGCAAAAAAGAAAACACCTAAAAAGCAAGTCAAGCCCGCAACCGCACGAGTAACTGAAAACATTTATTCAGGCGTGGACGGCGACGAAGACTTGTTATATCGCTCAATCTATGGTTCATCGCCAAACGATATTTCGCCATATACCCGCGAGAACATTGTCAAAATTAGCCGTGAGTTTTGGGAACGCGACGGCTTGCCGGCTAAGATGGTTGAGATGCCGCGCAA
>JAKQEZ010000653.1 GCA_029558435.1 Bacteroidota bacterium | reverse complement strand
GAGATATAGGTCTGATGCAATAGTGTTTGCTCTCCAATGGTTATAATGGATAGTCAGGTTGTCGCCCTCTTTAACTATATAGTTTGCTCTTTGTCCCATTCGGTGTCTGTCAGTTAAACTTGCCTATAACGGTTTGCCGCTTTGCGAAGGGCGGGGATTTTCAACACTAAACTTCAATAGAAGCACAAAGCTTGAATTTAGCACTTTACTGTCATAGAAGCACGAAACCCCCGCTTTTGCAAAACGGCTGTTAGCGGTTCGGCTTTCTTTTCTGTCGTCTGTGCTTAGCTGAATATTCATTGTCACTACTGAATTGTCGCAATGTAATTTTCAATTTCTTGACTTTCTCCAAAAGCAGTTGTTGGGTTGTTGAATGGTGGTTTGTCAGAATTTTGTGGACTTAAAATCTCACCGTTTTCTACTTCGTCTCCGTAATTTTCTGTTGTTCTAAATTTTCCTTTTCCCCTAAAATTCAAAATAACCGCTTGAACTCCTGGAATGATACAAATTTGTAGTCCGGTTTCTTCACTTTCAAAAAAGTCGTTTTGGTTAAGTCGCATACGAACAGTCTTGCCTTTCAATAAACTTTCAGGGCAGTATCCGTTCCACATATTTGAAATTTTCGTTTCAGTCATTTTTGTTGTTTTTAAGTTATTGCCGAAAGTAAAAAGAAATAGTTCGATGTTTTCTCCTTGTGTGTCAAGGTCATCGGCAAGCTGTCTTGTAAGCTGCAAAAAGTCAAGATACTTTTTCTCAGCATTGTCATATCGGATTTTGTCTAACAGTTGAAAATTTGAATATGTCTTGCTTGCAAAAACATCAATAAGTCGCTGGTCAAGTATTAAGCAAGGATTGTCGTTAAATGATATTTTAAAAAAATAAAGTAGTTTGCTGTAAGTTGATAGCCCAAGTCCAGCAACGTTCCTAAAAGTTAATGTCAGTTCGTTAAAGTCTTTGGTTGTTGGATTTGGTTTTTCTCTTAAAGACCGCAATACGTTTTCAATCGTGTCAATGTGTTTGAGAATATTTATAAAATGATTTCCACGCATTCCTGCTGTGTAGCCCCAATAAATTGTCTTGATAATTGCTTTTCTTGGCTCGTTTGTTTCAAAAATGTCTTGACGGCTAATAGTCAATGTTTTGTTGTCGCCAAACAACTTGTCATTGAGATTTTTTAGCCAATGAATTTCATTTTCTGCTTTTGTCCAAGTCGTTCGTTTTGTCGTAAAACATTGTTGTCTTACAGGCAAGTTTGAGATTAATATTTTGTAATTGTTAATGTTCATTCGTGTCGTCTTTTAAGCTGACCGCTAACGGTTGCAAACAGACGCATACTGCAAAGGTATCACTTTTATGTCAAGGTACAACTTATTCATGCAGTTGCGTTTGTTTGCTGTTAGAAACTGGGCGATTTTGTTACTGTTTTATAAATTTCCCCATTGCAACATCATTGTTATTAATTACCTTAATAATATAAATACCTGACGGTAAGGATGAAATATTCAATAAATCCTTATTCCGAATAGTAGTACACTGAATAATTCTACCGCTTATATCTGTAATTACAATATTTAATTTAGTTTGATCGGAAATATTTTTCTTAAAAATAATACTTAGAAATTCGCTGGAAGGATTAGGAAAAATGGATATTGAGTTATTATCATCTTCAAAATTTACCCCTGATCCTGAATTAGAC
>JAKQEZ010000641.1 GCA_029558435.1 Bacteroidota bacterium | reverse complement strand
TGCCGCACAGTTCAATTATTTGAACCAGTTCGCCATTGGACAAAAGGTCATTTTCCATACCTTTTGCGATGTTTTTCAGTATTTTTTCTGACAATTCGCTCATGGTTCAAAAAATTGAATTATGTAAATAAGTAAGTTAGCTGCCATTTGCGGGCGACAGTACATATCTCGGCATTAGTTCCCCTTGATGCTTTTCTACTCCTTTAAAAACAAGTGTTTTGTTTTCAATTAGCGGACGTATCACTTCATGCCTAACAAGGCAATCGGCATACATAAACATTCCACGTTCAGGTAAAAACCAAACGCTATGAAACATTCCTTGCGGTTTGTAAAATTCATCTTCTAAAGACAATTCGTGTTCTATTGCCTCAATGATTTTACGTTGACTAAGCTGTATTTGATATTCATTTTCAGCATCAACAGCATAAGGCGGTGTGGTATTTAATTTATCCATTTTGTCAGGTTATATGTTTACTTTTTTAATCATTTTGTCAAGTTATAGGCTGACGAAAAACGGCAGCTAACAATATATTGGCAAAAGGCGGGCTGACGGTAATTAAAATGAGCATTTGCACTTTTGTCAACATTCCTACATAACTCATCAGTAGTGCTATTTTCCCCGCCCTTCGCCAATATTTTTCCGTTATAGGAAATGCTACAATGTTCCAGCAACACCGCTTCTTAATCCGTTTTTATCCATAACCATTCCCACAGCATAACCTATATTAATCATAGATAACCACTCTTCATAAGTTGCCGTCATACTTCCAAAAGCACTTGCTTTATTATCAGTAAGCCAATGCGCTAAATCTTCAGGATTTTCAAAAATTGGACTTATTGGAGTGCCTTCGGATGTGTCTTCATACATTTGAATATGTGTTTTTTCTTCATCTTTCCATTCAGGCATATAATCTTCAACTTGCGGTTCTTCTCCGTTCCACTCTGCAAATGACATTTCTAATTCATCATCTGATTTTTCTTTCCAACCACCTTTATAATCAGTTCTAAAACCTTTTTTCCATTGTGCTTTTTCCTCTTTATATTTCCCTAAAATTTCTGAAAAATTACCAGACATTAATGGTACATATTTTCCAAAATCGTTTTTTGGATGTTCCCAATTTGCAGGAACTTTTCTAACTTCTCTTCCCATTTTTATGATTTTTAATTGTTAATATTTTTTGTTTCATTTCCCGCACTTCCTATAACATCGGTTTGGTTTCAGCGGGTGGAATGTTATCATAAGCACTTTTTGTTGTTAATTAAGTTTAGTGTTTATACTCGGTTTCCGCTTCTAAGCCCGCCGAAAAAAACATTTAAACGTCTGCTAACATCACCTGCACTCAATTTGTCCGGTAGGTGCTTGTCTGTATCTTGTTGATTCCCATTTTCTTGTATCATATTTATGTCTTGTTTTTTAGTTAATAAACTGGACAAACTGCCCTACCGTTAGCATCAATCTTTCGCCGCCCAGTCCTCAAACTCTACCAAGTCTTTACCTTGA
>JAKQEZ010000636.1 GCA_029558435.1 Bacteroidota bacterium | reverse complement strand
TAATTTAATATTTAAAATAAACCAACTCCGCAGCTTTGACTTTTAACGCTAAACTAAAAATGTTGCTGGTGGTCGGAGTTGGTTGTTTGATTATTAATTTCTTCATGCTTAGCGTTTGTGAAATATACTAATTATTTTTTAATCGGAAACTAATTTTTAAAAATGTTAGTTTTTTTTTCAACTCCTTTATTTTACGTTTGTAATTTCAAATTCTATAAATTCTTTTCCTTTCTTAACCTTAATCTTTTCGACGGTCATTTTATTTATGTATCGGTCATTAATGCCGTACTTCTTTTGCAGTATATCTTGAAGCGGTTTAACAGGATTATCAATGTCGCAATTAGCTGAACTAAACCCAAAAGTATATTTAACTTCGTAAGGTGGTTCTACGGCAAATATTGGAGGCAACATAAGTAGTAATTGTTTTTCGTATGCTTTGTATTTAGCCGTTTTAAATCTTTTACCCTGCCAACATTGATTTACTGACAATGGTTTTATGTTTACTCTTATCATTACCTATCTATTTTTCAATTACTTACAGCGTTTTTGATATAGTTTTGTTGCGTTTAGCGAATTGTTATACGCAAGGTGGCTTAGGTAACGGCATCCAATGAGTGGGGGTGTGCTTTTCTCGTTGCCACATTTCACACCATTCTTTGTTGCTATTAAAAAACAGCATCCCTACATAACAATTCTCCCAAAAGCACAAATAACTTCCTATACTATCAGGCAGTCGTTCTGAAACCGCCACCCAGCACATAACATCGGTTTTGTGCAATGCCGAGTTCTGTTCTTTATTCAAATTTTGTTCTTCCATTTTACTTTATTTTTTCAATTAAACATTCGTGCAATTTATTCGGCACTGCACAAAGCCGTTTACCGTTATGGGCAATAAGTCTACTCAACCTTGTGTTCACGCAAAATTGCTGCCGCTTCATACAACTGCTCTTCTGTAAACTTTTTTGCAAGAGCCTCATACAAGTCTTTTACACCTCTTGTGTAGGCGTTTTGTAACTGTTCTTTTACGTGGTCACCTGTGTAACCATCTCTTTTTGATTCAAATTTTGCTTTGAATGTGCTGTCATCTATTGGCATGTCTATTTTTTTTAGTTAATATTTGTTTTCAAATCCGTATGCTTACATACCTACAACAATGTATAACACACAT
>JAKQEZ010000606.1 GCA_029558435.1 Bacteroidota bacterium | reverse complement strand
CCCACAGCATGGCGGTCATTCAGATTGAAATAGTAAGCTCCTCCGATGTAATGATCTTTTTCGCCATCCGGTATGTAGAAACCAATGATTTGCGCTTCGTTGGGATGTGAATTTTGGGCTGTTGCAGCGCATCCCAAAGCATAAAACAAGACGATGAACCAGGATCTTTTCATGTAAGGAATTTTTATAAATTCATGAACCATAGCAATCTTCCCGTCAAATATACCCCTAGCGGGTAAATTCCCAAAATTTATCCGTTAGTTTCGCCCGGCAGTGTTTTTTTTCTTTGTGCCATCGGTTTACCTTACTGCCGTTCTGCTTTTCGTGGATTTTGCCTGTTGGCTGGTGAGCGACCGTGACATCGAGCCGTTGAATTTACTTTCGATTTTTTAGCCACAAGGGTGTAGATGGAATCATTTCAGGTATATAAATAAACCCGTCGAAATGCTGACTCCATTGACCACTGCAAGCTATGTTTGTATAAAACAATTGTGATTTGTAATTTTTCAGATTATAGGCGTTTTCAAATGATTTTAAATCAACAAAACTTGTCCTTTTACCTTGCATGATCCCTTCAACGGAAGTTCCTTTTGGGATCTTTATCCTGTTTTTCTTGTTTGGGTTTGTAAAATCAATCGTAGAGCCTTTTCCGGAGACCATGGCAATGGAGTAGATGGAATCATGATAAGCATCATGGATATAATCACCCAGTTTTTTTAAACCCAGCAGATAATGCTTCTTGCCTCGTTTTTCCAAAACCATGTCTTTTCTTATTATATGGGCATTGGCAGCCCAGATTATTGATTTATCATTTTCATTTTTACTCAGCCAATATTTTAGGTTGTTGAACATTTGTTCATCTCGCCTTTCAAAGGAACGATTATCTCTTACTCTCTTTATTTGGCCCATTATCTTAATATTGTTCATATACATTTCCCATAAGGATAAATGTATCGTATCTTTTTTGTTTTGTTTGATGGCTTCCAGTATGGTATCGCAGTATAGTGAAAATTCTTCTTCTGATAACTCCTGTTCTTCTTTCTTGGGAAACTCCATCCAAACACTCATGTTTTTCATATCGTGAACAAATTGTGCAAACAGCTTACTGCCTGTCATGGCAGATGGTAAGGTCTGTTTTAGCAATTCAATAAATTCATGGGCATTGTTACTGCCAGAAAACTGCGGGTCCATTCCAACCATTCTCAAAGGTGTTCCTTTCAGATACTGTTCTTCAATATATTGAAACAACTCAATCGTTTCTTCGACCTCACTCCATATAGGATAAATGTTCTTTTTAACTTCATCTTTGAATTGGGTGCTGCCGCCCAATGTTTTCCAAAGGATGTCGCAATTGATAAATGATGCTTCAAAAATTAACAGGTTGAAATGATGTTGCTCATGGAGATATTTGATCAAATCTGTTTTTACAACGAAGGAGGATCCATCTCCATGATCCAATTCGCCTAGTAATACCAATTTTTTACTTCCCAACAGGGAATCTATAAAGCCATAGCCTTCTTTGTGGTCATTTATTTCCACACTAAATGGGCTGTCATCTGTCCTTTGTCCAGGCAATAAATGAACCCAAAATATGACGATAAAAACGATGGATGCTCTAGCCATTATTCAATGTATCAAACTGTGGGTATGGGTTTGTTTTATATGGGTAGGATGTATTTTAACGCAAAAATACAATGTATGTAAGAATCTTTCGCCTTTCGGAATTATTCAATAGAGTTCCTCAGTCCCAAATATGGGAATAGCTTCCTGGTAAGTGGTTTTGGTTTCTTACTTTTTTTCAAGTGTCCAAACATCATTGTCGTATCTGAAATCAGGATGGTTGGGTGTGCCACCATATTTGCCACCTGTCATATAAATCTTGCCGTTGTGTACTGTCGCAGCGATTCCACCCCTGGGAAGCCAGGGAGCGTTTTGTGTTTGCCAATTTTTCCCGTCTGAACTATACAGAACCTGACTTGAAAATTGTCCGTTTCTGTTACAGCCAAGTAACCAGATTTTATTGTCAAATACCTGTGCCGAATACCCGAATATTTGTTCGCCCTTTATGATCTCGTCTGTTACTTTTTGCCAATTGAGTCCGTCAGTGGAACTCCAGACATCATTGTCAAGCAAGTATAATTTATTTTTAAGGTTTACTATTTGGCTGCCGCTACGTCTGCCGAATGGCAGATTTTCTTTTTGTTTTGTCCAGCTGATTCCGTCTTCCGAATTCCAAATGTCAGAGTACTGAGTGTTTTTATCCTCTCCACCAATGATCCAAATTTTGTTGTCAAAAACGAAAGGATGATAGAAAAAACGTTTGGGCAGGTTGGATGTTTTGGATATGGTTGTCCAATTCTTAAAGTCTGTGGTTTTGTAAATTTCAGGCTTAAACTCAAACTGATCAATGTTCCCTTTAAAATATCCAAGGCCATATATGGCTCCATGGAATGGAACATAATCTAAAAAAGCAAGATTGTGTATGGAGTTAGTCAATTCTGATTGAACCCATGTTTTTCCGTCAACCGAATACCAGGTTCCGTCCGGATGAAATGTCCAAAGGGTATCCTGTAGGCTGAACATTTGGAAGTTATAATTTTTCCTCCATTCCGCACTGTCCAGCAGTTTTGTCCAGACGTAGGAACTGTCTGAATTTACTTCTTTTGTTTCAAGTAAATGGTCCTTCTTTGCTGTGTATGGACAGGAGAGAAGAATAAGGAAAAGTAAAGGGAACATATGGTTCATTTTTTTAAGAATTTTGCTCTTTCCCAGGGTCTTTAGGCATGCCGTTAAAGATTTTCAGAATCCCGAAATGAACGATTTCGAACTACTGAATATGTCCAGGTTAAGGAGGGACTGCCAGCCTGCTCTGTGCCTGATAAGAAGCACAGGGCTTCATTTGAGCACGTCACAGCCAGTAATGCGTAGCTGCCGGAAGTCTGGTGTTTTAATTGTCCTGGACGCTCCACTTACATTCTTTCTTTTAGGTCAAATCGTCATACGGGCTTGGTTTTCCGTAATTCTTCAAAAGTCTGATTATTCTTATTCTGTTATATCGTTGCAGAAAAACAGGATAAATATTAAGGTACAAATTAAGAAGGGGCAGAAATATCCAATCAAAAAGGCTCAATTTATAGTCAAGCATAACCGTCAACAGAATAAATAGGATGGCACCCAATATATGCCGCCATTCGTAATTTCTTGTTTTTCTTTCATATTTATATAACTCTTCCAATTTGTCAGAATCACTTATCTTGATTTGAGTAATATTTCTCCTTTTTCTGATCAGGTCTCCTGTCGTAGGTACATACTTCTTGTAAATTCTGATACCCATCCATTCATAAATTATTTTGCCCCTATAGACCTCAAATCCTTTCGGTTTAAAATAACGCAATATATATTGTCTTATTGTCAATTTTATCTCTTCTAATGGCGCTTACTGCAGTTGATCCGCGGCTGGGCGAAGATGGCGAAATTTATCAATAATGCTGATACGAAGCAGCACTTTTTTACCCACCCAACTTTCATGCGAAAGGCTTTAGGGCCCATTTTCTGCCCCTTCCTTGTGGGCAATCGCCATTCTCAATTATTTATCAACTGTAGTTCATCCAGAATTTTATGAACAATTTCCGTCCTTGCGTTGTCAAATTTAATGGCCTGATTCAGATCATTTAATTTTTCGCTTTGTATTTGAATACAGTTAGAAAAATAATATACTTTTTCTTTTGTTTCTATATAGCCGATATACCAACCAAGGTCTTTGTCGCCATGGCCGCCCCAGCCAGTTTTACTTCTTATGACGTAATCTAATGTATCTTTGGTGATCATGATGTTTTTAACTATATCAACCGCACGCCTGGAAAAGGGTAGTTGATAATCATGAAGCCTTTGCAGAAAGTTAATTTGTTGTTTTGGTGAAATTCGCAGGCCACCTGTCAGCCAAAACTGGTCTATATCACCCGAGCAGTCTGCATTTCCATAATTTACTTTTTCAAGCCAGTATTTCATTTTTTCTCTGCCTACGCGTCGTGCCAGCTCTTGATAATACCAAACGGTAGAGTTCGCGAATGCAGTCTTCAAATCATGGTCTTTATCCCATACGGGATTTCTCGCTACGCTATCCCATGGGATCACAAAGTGCTCGTCTTTTATCACTCCTGTCTCCAGTCCGATTAGTGAATGGCAAATTTTAAATGTAGAGGCAGGAGAGAAAATCTGTTCAGATTGGTCAGGGTTGTAAAAAACATACTTGTCTGATTTCGGGTCGTGAAGCACAAAAGAGCCCTCGACATCGAACTGGTCATAGTACTTTTTAAAATCAGGACGAATTTCAGTCTGTTGGCTGTGCTTACAGTCTGTTAGTCCGATGATTAATACAATCAAAACCAATATGTTCTGTTTTTCGATCGTCATATTGCTTTCTGGTAAAGAGCCCGGCATAGGCGGTGCACCGCTGATTCTTAGGCAACCAATGCTTTCAAATAAATATATTATTATAGAATACAGAATAAAAGAGTGTGATTATGGATACTTACCGGTGTGGTGTCTATGTTGTTTTATCGGCAGGCAGATTTAGAAGAGTGAGTAATAAGGTTTTAGTGTCTGTTCTTAATGTATATTTCTTCAAGATAATTGGCCTTAACTAAACTATCAAGGTTTGATTCTTTAAGAAATGCATTAAATGAATTCCAAATATTATTGCTTACATGTTTATTGCCTTTTATTTCGTAGATCGCTGATAGAATCAATTCAGTTTCTTTTAACTTCAGTTTGTGAGTTTGTAAATGGTTGGTAAGATATTTTATACTATTTTCAGAACCACTTGTTCTTAAAATTCCCAGCATTCCATAGAAAAATTTATCATTATCCTTATTGGACATTCTTTTGATGATCTCAGCCTCTACAAATTGATCAGATTCAAATAATGAACGCAACATAATATCTCTGTTGTATTCTGGGTTCATTGTATCATCGAAATATTGAAGATATATTTTTGCTAATTGTAACCTGTTCTCTCTTAAAAACTTTGACTCTGCATCAATACAATGGTAGAATGTTGTCCAGTTATACTTTGACAGTTCTCTTTTTTTAGTTTTGTAATTTATTTTTTGGATTACATAATTAAAGGAATCCATGGTACTACATAAATTTGATATTGAAAATTCATATTCTAGGTTATACTCATCAATTAATGTTACAAGGTATCGCAAATATTCGCCCCGGTTTTCTCCTAATTTACAATGGGTGCAACTTGTTAGTGGCATAGGGTCATTTAATAACGCTACCCAAAGTGTATCAGCACAGTTACATTTATAATAAGAGTCTTTTGAGCTTTGCAATAGAATTTGGCGGAACTCTATTATAGCTTTTTGTATTTTATGATAATCATAGTTTTCATTAAATGATACATTTTTAAGCTCCTTACAGGACTGTACTAATTTATCTTGACACATTATACTCTGTATCCTGGAAAAGTAAATAATTGATAATATAAGAGTTACTTTATTCATCTATATGTCTTAGAGCACATTTTGCTTCCTGCTAACGGTTTGCAGCTACCCGAAGGTGGCGATTTCGAAGCACTTCACTGTCAACCAAGTAGAAATTTTGATAGAAGCACAAAGCTCCAAGTTTGCACGTCACCCCGCCTGACGCAAAACCCGTGTTGGCAGCTGGCTTTCTCATTTGTTGTTTATGTGAATTTGTAATTCTAAAAGTAAGTCTTTCAGAGTGTCAAACTTTACTTCCAATTGGGAAACACGTTCTTTGTTGAAATGAATTATACTGTCCTTGATTTCTATTGGCAAATCTTTTGAATTCAGTTGTTCATCTGTCAAAGAAGGAGTATTTGTCAGTGTATTTCTAATGTCTGCTAAGCAATTTTTTAATCGGTCTTTTAAATCGGCAGTAATATTGAAGTGACACTTGTCAACAATTCTATAAATTGAATTTAGCGCTGTGTTAATTCTTTTTAATGATGAAGATGCTTCTGTGATGTGAATACGTCCGCTATTGGATTCTAATTGAAGTGAGTCTGCTATGTCATAGATGTTTCCAACCCTTGTTATGATTAGGTCTTTCTCTACTCTATGGTCATTGTTTTGCTTTTCAAAAACGGTTGTAATTAATATAGCCAACCAAGCTGTAACAATTAAGGTTAAGACATTGGAAACATCTATTGTCTTTGAGATTTCAAAATGCGGTATTTCAAAAAATCTTGTAATAACATAGCCAAATGCTATGCACGACAAATAGATGCCAGCTTGTATTAGCTTATTTTTTAGATTCTTCATAGGCATCTTTTAAATATTCGTTTACATCATCAATTAAATAATCTTCTTCAATAGAAATTAGTGACATCAAACTCTTTATCTTCTCGTATGGCAATCCATGAATTCGAATAAGTCCACCAAATGATTCTTCGAGGAAAGATGTTCCGTAGCCCGCTGTTCCATCTAAGTCGACTTCAAACGGGATATTCTTTTCTACTGCTTCAGACACTCTTGGATGAAGCACTTGTTGACGAAACAATTCTCCTGAGAATTTGCCTTCATGGATGTAACGTGGTCCTGGCGTAGGACTAAAATCCTTACGTATGCTTATTTTAATTTTCTCCATGACAATTTAAATTTTCATTGTTTAATTCCCAATAAACGAATGTTCCGCTAAAAGATTTTGACATGATTTTAAATGAGTCAGTGTCAAGACTTGCATGAACGTCATTTGTTATTATGTTCAAGTTGCTAATTTGGTTTCTTTCTCTAGCTTTATTAATGCCTGGTAATCCTTTACCATGATAAGGTTTTCCTGTTGCTGTCCTATGTAATGTGCCGTCCATAATTAATCTTAAAAGGTCTGCGTTACTGCCAAATTTAACTCTCTCTTTTAGTTTATCAACTATACCAAAAAATTTGCTCCCATGCCTTTTGTTGTTCAAACTGGTAAATACTCCAACTCCAAAATCAATAAAGGCAAAACTTACTTTCTTATTCACTTTGTCATGATGCACTGACAGCCACCAATGTTTTTCGCCTTTTTTACTGTCGTCAGCGTGATTATTTGTATTTAACATCAGTTCAATCAGTGTTCGTTGAACTCCTTGACACCTTCTTTCTTCATCCCATATTGTTTTGCTTGCATTTTTAATCAATTCATTTCCAAGTTCGGAATCAACGTCTTTCCATGCATGTGTAACTATTGAGCTATTTTGTCCAAGCTGATACCTGTCTTCATCCCTAAAACTTTGATATAGATATTGTAAAAATTTAGATTCTGTTAAAATTCTTCTTGCTTCTTCATTTTCAGGGAAGTCGCCATTGAAGTCAATTTTTGTGGCTTTAAAGCGAACCATGATTGATAAAAGGACGACTATAGCATCATATGAGATTGTCTTAACTTTCTTTAATACAACAAACACTTTTTTCTTTTCATCAAAGTGGCTTTTTAGCTTAGATATGAAGTCTACAACACCAGCTGAGTTTTCAATAAATGAGAAGTTTTCTGGTGCATGAATTCTTTTGTAGTCTTTAAATGGCTCTTCAAATTTCTTTTTGTAGCTTCTCTCTTGTTTACTAACTCCAATGTCAGCTTTGTTTTTAAGTCGCTTATATTCTTTAAAAGCAAGTTGTCGCCTAAGAGACCGTTTCGCATGTCTTAAGTTTCGTATTGAATATTTTCTTGTCGTGTAAAGTTTCTTCAATTGTCGTCTTTTTTAAGCTTGCTGCCAACGTTTGGCTTGCTGCCGTGCCGCCATGCGTTGGCTTTGCGGGCTGGCTGTTCGGCGGCATGGACAGCAAGCCTTTGTTCCATGCTTTTTATCAATTCCTATGGACGGTTTTAATTTTTTTGTTTCTCGTTATCAACAAATAAGTTTCAGTGTCCATATCATTACCGTCGTGGTCTTTGATTACACGTTTGTATTCCTTCTTTTCAATGAGGTCGAAACCAATTCGGTCCTTACATTGGTCAAAAACAGACTGAATAAAATCTTTAAACTGTAATGCTCCTAAAATGTATAAAGTTTCGGTGTCTGTCGGAATGTTATCAAGGCTACGTTTATACATTTCTTCGCCTTCTGTCATTATCTTTCTGCTTCTGCCAATTATTCGGATTGCGAATTTACAGTATTCACCATTGAAAGCGCTTTCAATATCTTCACCTCGCTTTTTTTGTGAATATCTGTAAAGGAAAACCACTAATCTTTGAATTTCTTCATAAATTTGGGTTGCGTTTCGTTTTCGGGTAAATACTTTCTCGCCAAAAAATGTCATTTCTTGAACAAATATTGGGTAGAAAATACCCGCTTTGTCAATATCCATAAATTTTTCAAAGAAATCACCAATTTTCTGATTGGTCATTTTCCCTTTTAAAAAATCTTGGGTAAATTGGTCTAATAACTCCCTCTTTTCCGATTGCAGCAAATCGTAGCAAGCATACAAATCAATAGCCTCTCTTTGATATTGGGCAACGTATGATTTTGCTTTTTTCAAAAAAGAGGTTGCAATAAATGCCATTGAAGCATTTACAACATTCCTATTAGGATTATCACTTCGATGCATTCGAATAATGAGTTCTCCATTTTTAATATAGTTTTCTGGGCTTTGATTTTCATCAATCCATTCTATTTTTGCTTTAATTACATCTAAATGAGGGGCTTTTTTTGCAGTCTTATAGATGAAACTATTTATCGTGCCTTGAATGTCGAATTTTACAAATAGATATTCTGAACTTTTCCAGAATGATTTTAGATGTTTGTGAATAAAAGCAATAGCCTTTTCAAACTTGTGAGGGAATCTGATGAAGTAAAATATCAATCCTATTAATGATACAGAAATGATACTGCCTACATTAATTGTTAAGTCCCTGAAAAGGTAGAAGTTTTCGATGTCAAACATTTTTTTCGTTTATATAGTTTGAGAGTTCTAACATACATGCAGGTTCGCCGCACACAATTTTGATGGTGTTATTTTCGGGAAAGATTGCCCCTAAGTTATCAAAGGTGATAGGTGTTTTGCAAAATTTACATTTCACTTCGCCCTTTTTGATACCATCGGAAAGTTTTAGATTTTCTAATAACCTAAGTAACTTGTCATCGTGGACAACCTTTAATTTACCCTCATCATTTATATTCATATTTTTCATTTTTATTGCATGGAACGTTTTGCAGCTACCCGAAGGGCGGGACTTTTACCACAAAACTTGATTTGAAAAACTAATGTTTGATTAACCACAAAACTGTCTTTGGAACACGAAACCCCGCCTTTTGGGTAGGTGCTGTTATAGCCAGTGCTTTCTTGTCCACCGTGCGGTTGGGCAGGCATACTCTTTGGCAAGCTTTGGTCTGTGCGGTTGCATAGTGTGGCTTGCCAATGTGTATGACTGCGAAGGGTTGGCTTATAGTCGTGGGTCAACATCTTCGCTTTCTAATGCTAATACTCCAAAAACACTTTCATGTATTCGTCTTAATGGTTCTTTTTTCACAAACCGTTCCAGTCCTTCAACGCCTAAAGCAAATTCTCTAATTGCTAAAGATTGTTTTCTAGAAAGTCCACGGTTTTTTAGTCTTGCAATATTTTCAGGCAGGTCGTATTCAGGTCCGTAAATAATTCTTAGATATTCACTTCCTCTGCATTTCACAGCAGGTTGTAAAAGTCCTTCTGTCCCTATTGAAATAAAGTCGTAAGGTTTAACAACCATTCCTTCTCCGCCCTTTTTTGTCAATTCCATCCACCAGTTTACAGCTTCGTCATAACTTGTCTGGTCGTTAAGGTTTACAATTTTGTAGGGTGTTGCCATAAATAGTTTGGTGTCGCCCTTGCAGATTTCCGTAATGTTTTCCATGTGCCATTCATTTGTCTTGTCAACATGAACTTGTCCTTCGGTTGCCAAAATATGAAATGGAGCTAATTTATAATCGTAAATAGAATTAACAGTCCAGCAATAATTTTGATACGCTTTTACATATTTTGAAATCGCATTATTTTTTATTGCAAATTTTTCTAATGAAGGTAAAGCATCTTTTATTCCTCTGTCAAAAGCTAATTGCAAAGCCTTTTCGACTTCGGGCAAAGCTCCACCAGCGGCTGCACCAACTGCCGCATACTGGTCTTTAAGCAATGCTTGTGCTTTTGCAGACCACGGCATTAATTCAGCATCTAAACAAACCCAGTCAGTGTTAAATTTTTCCCAGAAATTTGTTTTGGTCAAACATTGATTTACTCTTCCAATAAATTCCTTTTCAATTTCAACATCGTTAAAAAAATTTCTTCCTGTGCGGGTAAAGCAAATTCCGATACCTTCATTTTGAACTCCAAAACGTTTGGTTGCAGTTTCTTCATCTTTGCAAATTACCAATACAGCCCTTGAACCCATATGCTTTTCTTCGCAAACAACTTTTTCAATTCCACGCTTCTTATAGTAATTCAAAGCTTGGGCAGGATGTTCTAAATATTCAGGAATATCGCTGGTCGCACAAGGCGACATTGTTGGTGGAAGATAAATCAACCATTTCGGGTTAATTGCAAATCGGCTCATTATTTCCAACGCTGCAATGGAGTTTTCTTCTCGAATGGTGATGTTATTTCTTAGTCTTGTTTGCACAATACGTTTGCCAGTAACATCTTCAATGTTTAATAAATCATCATACTCTTGTTGCGAACTAAGTTTGTTTTGATTTTCATTAAAATTGATTGGCCTTATTGGTTCACAATAAACCATTTTGGCCTTTACTGAAACTAATTCTTCTTCAGGATAACGTAAAGCTGTCAACTTGCCTCCAAACACACAACCGGTATCAATGTCGATGGTTTTATTTAACCATTCTGCTTCGGGAACTGGTGTATGTCCATAAATAACTTTTGCTTTTCCACGATATTCTTTTGCCCAATTATGTCTTACGGGTAAACCAAATTCATCAATTTCTCCTGTTGTTTCACCGTACATACAGAATGAACGAACTGCACCAGAGCCACGACCTTGCATTTCTTCTTTAAGACCAGCGTGAGCAACAACCAATTTGCCGTTGTCAAAAACAAAATGGCTGATTAAACCGTAAAGGAATTTTTCAACGATACTTTTAAATTGTGTTGTCTCTGATTCAAGTTGTTTTACAGTTAATTCTAAGCCGTGTTTTAATTGAACACTTTTCCCGTTTAGGTATTTTTGAAGTTTCAAATCGTGGTTTCCAGGAACGCAAAAAGCAACGCCAGAATTAACCATACTCATAACCAAACGCAACACACTTGGAGAATCAGGGCCACGGTCAACCAAATCGCCAACGAAAATTACTTTTCTGTTTTCGGGAGCAATAACACTAAAGCCAAAATTCTTTTCAGTTTCTTCAATTCGATTTACTTTATAACCCAATTTTAAAAGGAGTTCTTGCAATTCGTCAAAACATCCGTGAATATCACCAATGATGTCGAACGGACCCGTTTCATCCTTTTTGTCGTTGTAAAGTTTCTCTCTTTTAATTTCAAGAACTGCATCAACTTCTTCGAGTGATTTCAGAATATAGATTTGCCTGAAACCTTCGTCCTTTAAACCTCTAATTGATTTTTTTAATTGTTGATTTTGCTGACGAATTACGTGTCCTCCAAAATTTCGGTCAGGTCTGCTTTGATTTCTTTCTTCGCATACTTTTTCAGGTAAATCAAGAACGATGGCAACTGGCAAACAATGATATGTTCTTCCTAATTCAATAAGTCCTTTACGTGATTCTTTCTGAACATTAGTTGCATCAACAACTGTCAGCAAGCCACTTTTCAGCCTTTTGCCTGCGATGTAATACAAAACATCAAAAGCATCATTAGTTGCTGATTGACTGTTTTCATCGTCTGAAACCAATGCACGGCATTCGTCAGAAGATAAAATTTCTGTTCGTTTAAAATGTTTTTTGGCGAAACTGCTCTTTCCTGAACCCGAAACACCAATTAAAACTACAAGCGATAATTCGGGTACTTTAATTTCCATAAGTAAATATTGCCATTTGTGAAGGAGCTCCTATATTTTCAACTTCGTCTCCAATAGGGAAAAGCTCAACTTTATAATTATATGTTTCTCCAATTTTATTTGACCATTCCAAAAACTCTTTTCTTGTCCATTCAAAGCGGTGGTCATCGTGTCGCATTTCTTCTGCATCCAATTTATCCCACATCACATTGAATTCTTGGTTTGGTGTCGTCAGAACAACAGTTTTAGGTTTTGCAAACTCAAATAAAACTCGCTCAAATGCTTTAAGCCTATTCAAATCTAAATGTTCAATAACTTCAACTACTGCTGCCGCATCAAACCCTTCTAATCTTTGGTCTTTGTATGTTAATGAACCTTGAAACAAATTGATTCTTTCCTTTTGTTTCGGAGACATTTCTTCAAAATGTAATCTTTCTTTTGCTTTAATTAATTCATTGTAAGAGACGTCCATTCCAACTATTTCAGAAAATTGTTTTTGTTTTATTAATTGTCTGATTAATTTTCCTTCTCCGCAACCTAAATCCAAAACTCGTTCTGCTCCTGATTCGGTTATTTTCTCTGCGACAAGTTTTATTCGTTTGTCGTGTAAAGTTTCTTTTCGTTTTTGCTTTTCCGTTTTTTCAATCAACTCATCGCTTAAGTCTCCAATTTCTTCCCCCTCACTTAATCTTTCCAATGCCAGTCTTGACAAGGAATTTAGATTTATTAAATAGCGTCTAATGATTTGTTCTTTTTCAGGATGCTCTTTTAGCCAGCCTTCACCTTTTTGCATAAGTTTTTCAATTTCATTTTCACTCACAAAATAATGTTTGTCATTGTCCAAAGTTGGAATAAGAACATAAAGATGAGAAAGCAATTCCTTTGTAGTAATTGTATGGTTTAATTTTAAAGTGAAATATTTACTGTCGCCCCATTCAGGAAATTTAGAATCTAATTGATGTCTTATCAATTCAACTTTGTAGCCAAGCGGTTCAAAGAATTTTCTAATTAAAATTTCTCCACCTTTTGGTGCAGGAATAACAGCTATGGTTACTTCAAATGGAAGTTTCACATCAACCAATTCGGGTTTGTCTTTACACTTTCCATTCATTGCAGATGAAAACGCTTTTGATAAAGCAACACTCATAAATGATGATGCAACATAAGGTCTGTCGTTTACATAGTGTCCGAGAGCAAAGCCGTCACCACCCAAATTTCTTGCTCCACGAACCATGTCTATGGGGTCAATGTCAAGTAAAACACTTATAGTGGTTTTCTCTTCGCTTTTTTCAGGATAGAATACATGAGCTTTACCAACTGATAATTCCAAAGTTTGAAATTTGTCGGGATGCTTATGTAGCAAATAACCTAAGTCGGTCGCTGGTTTATGAGTGGTCGTAATGTTTAAAATCATTTTGTCAATATTATCGTTGTCGTGCGGTGGCAAAATTCAAGCTCTTTTGGTTGCGAAGCGGTCGCCCGTGCGTTGGGGCAACCAAATGTGCTTGAATGTGCGGTTGGCATTTCGTCTGTCATTTTATGTTTGGTCTGTCTGTCTTTTAGCATTGGCTATAACGGTTGGCAGCTACCCGAAGGTGGCGATTTCGAAGCACTTCACTGTCAACCAAGCATAAACTTTGATAGAAGTACAAAGCTTGAATTAACCACTGAACCGCCACTTTTGGGTAGCTGCTGTTAGGTGCTGGCCTTCTTATTTTTCGTCCGACTAAGATACTTTTTTTATGTTTAAGTCAGTCGTTTTGAGGTCTAAAATGCTTGTCCAATGCCAAAGTAAAATAGCCTGTCTTCTTTTGAATGTCCGTAGTCAAAGGATAAAATTGTGGATTGATTCCAAGCAATTCTTAGTCCACCGCCATAGGAAGTTTTTATGTTTTTAAAGTTTAAATCTTGCCAACGGTCTCTTACTGTACCTGCGTCAAAGAATGGTGCTACGCCAAAGGCAAATCTTTGCTTTCCAATTTGAGTTTCTGCAAGTCTTACTCTCAACTCAACATTGGTGAACCACATTGAACGAGCCAAAAATCGGTTGGCTCTGTAGCCACGCAATGATTGTCTACCGCCTAAAGCATTGATACTTCCTTCGGGACTCCATTGGTCTTGAAATTCAAAAAATGGGGCATTGTTTCCAAAAATGTTTCCTACACCAAATCGTCCTGCTAAAACGGTTCTTTTACCAACGGGTATTTTCTGATAGACTCGACCTTGAATAAAAAGTTTGTCAAAATCGAATTGCGAGCCTATGCATTTACTTGAATATTCATTGGCAACTTCAAAGTAATATCCTTTCGTTGGGTCAGGTTCAAAATCTCTTGTGTCAAAAATTAATGCGGTTTGAATAATGGAAACCCAACCACCGTCAACACCTGAAATTAATCCATCTTCAAAATCTCGTCTTAAAAGTGAAATGCCGTTAGGTGCGGTTGTGTTTTGTCCTGTAATTGGGTCAATTGCATCCGCTTCCATTCCTTCAAAAGTGGCGTAACTCAAATGCTGTATTTCATATCCACCCATTATTCGCCACTTACCGTTTCCAAGTGCGTAATCGGCTTTTAGGTTGAGCATATATTCGGTTTCCCTAAATCGGTTCGAGAGTGCATCCGTTACAAAATCAGCTTCTCCAACTCCACCTGGTCTTAATGTCTTTCTCGCTCTGTCAAATTCTTTATAAGTTGAAAAAGTTGTGTTTTCGTCAGAGGGCAATCGAAGTTGACCGAGAGTAGATTCAGTAAGTCCAAAATAAAGGTTGGCTGGATTTTGTTGTGCTTTGAAGTCCACTTTAAATCTCCAACGTGTTCCTTTGTAGTAGGGGACATCCAATTTTAAAATTAATTCTCTTGCATTTGAGGTGTAATAAGCCGCATTGGCTGTCAGTTTCATTAGGTAGGGCGTGTATGGAAACAAAGGGTTATCACGATTACCATTCCAATAGGTGTTTGTTCTTAATCCAAAACCGAAACCTGTAACTGGGTCGGAAGAAAAGTCTGGTATTCCTGTAAAAAACGTTCCTTCTCGCTTTTTAGCAAGGTCATCATCAGACATTCTTTTCGATTTGATGAATGAAAGACTGTCTATTTCTTGAGCCTTTACGATTGTGATTGAAAACAGAATAAACAGAGTTGCTATACTACGCTTCATAAATTGGATAAATTTTTAAGTTACCCTGCAAAACTCCGAAGCGATTTAGAGGAAATTTTGAATTGCCCTAAAAACTGATTTTAAATGTGTGTTTTTCTTGTTGAAATTCATAGTCTATTGTCCATTGATGTCTTTTGCAGATTTGCTCAACAATAGCCAATCCAAGTCCACTTCCTAAGCTTTCGTCAGAAGTTTTTTTAAACCGTTTGAAAAGCTGTTCTTGCTCCAATGCAGTCCTTCCTGAATTGCTAATAATAAAGCCCGATTTGCTCAACTTAACTTCAACTGTTCCTTTTAGTAAATTATGCCTAATTGAGTTGAGCAATAGATTGTTGATTAGAATTTCAATCAAAATACTATTTCCTGTTACCACACAATCTTCGTCTATTGATGATTTTAGGTTCAGGTCTTTGTTTGAAAAATGTTCTTGCAATTGCTCTATACATTCTGTGGTCAATTCGCTCAAATTTATTGTTTCACTATCATCAAACTGATGGTTTTCTATTTTGGCAAGCAACAATAGATTTTTGTTGATGCGTGAAACCCTTGTCAATGCTTTATTTATGTCTTCAATAATTTGGTACTGCCTGTCTGTTAAAGCTTCTTTTTGCAGCAGTATGTCCAATTTGTTTTTGATGATTGCCAAAGGAGTTTGCAATTCGTGAGATGCATTTTCTGTAAATTCTTTTTGCGATTTGTAAACCGAAACCGTGTGTTCGATTAATTTATTCAAAGCCACATTCAATTCTTCAAACTCAAGGATAGTTGATTTTTCAAACGAAATATTGCTTTGTGAATTGAGATTAAATGCTTTCAACTTCGCCAAAGTATTTTTAAAAGGTTGCCATAGTTTTACGGATAATCGTCTGTTTAGAATCAGAAAGCCGACAACCATAATCAGAAAAAACAAAAAGGTCAGAACAGCTATTGCAACGACCGTTTCTTCGGTTTCTTCAACATTGGTTTCTACGGTGAGTAAATAATATTCTCCATTTATTTCAATCACTCTCGAAAGCCCCCGAAATCGGTCAATATCTTGGTGAGTTACATAGGGGTTTTTTCTTGATACTGTGTAGGTGCTGTCTTTTCTGTTTTTTTCTAAAGTGGTCTTTTGGAGGTTGGTTCCGGGTTGAATTTTGTTCCAAAGTAATATGCTTTGATTTAATTCAATTTCAGACAGTTGTAATTTATTGAGTTCGTTTTCCGTTCTGTCAGCAACAATTTCATTATGCTCGTCCAATTCACGAAGCCAAATGCTATCAACCAAATAAAGGTATGCAGGAACACTTGCCGCTAAAACAATAAGTGCGTAAATGGTGAATGATTTAAGCGATTTGTTTAGTAATCTATTCATCCTTCCCATTTATAACCTGTTCCGTAAACAGTCTTTAAATAACTTTCGCATCCAGCTTCACTCAATTTCTTTTTTAAGTTTTTGATATGAGCGTAAACAAAATCGTGATTGTCTAACATATCTGCAAAATCACCTGAAAGATGTTCAGCTAAGGTGCTTTTTGAAATTACTCTGTTTTTATTTCCGACAAAGTAGAGCAATAAATCAAATTCTTTTTTGGTTAGAATAACAAGTTGATTATGAACTGAAATAGTCTTTGCAAGCAAGTCTATTTCTAATTCATTTTGTCGAACGGTATTTGAATTTCTGAATTGTTTTCTTCGGATAACCGAGTAAATCCTTGCTGCTAATTCAGAAAGATGAAAAGGCTTTGTCAAATAGTCGTCTGCACCAATTTGAAGTCCTTTTATTTTGTCGTCTAATGCGTTTTTTGCCGAAATGATAATTACACCGTCTTGCTTGTTTTGCTTTTTTAGTTCTTCTAAAATTTTCATTCCGTTGCCGTCTGGCAACATAATGTCTAACAAGATGCAGTCGTAATTAAATGATTCGATTTTCTCCAATGCTTGATTATAAGTTCGGGCAAACTCACACAAATAGTTTTCTTCTGAAAGATATTCGGAGATGCTGTCGGCAAGTTCGTTTTCGTCTTCTATAATCAGTATTTTCATTCGTCAAAGTTACCATTTCAATTTTGTAGAAATTTTGAATTTGGTTGTCGGTTTGTCTCGGTGATGTCGTTCTTTAGGCTTGCACCTAACGTTTCGGGGGTTGCCGTCAGTGCGGGAATTAAACGCGCTGAACTGTCCGCCCACGACAAAAGTATGTAAAAGGACTACCGTTCAATTAAGCACTGCACCCCGCATTGCGGCAACCCCATGTTACCGGATGCCCTTCTGTCTGTCGAAGGTGTTGTCGTGTCGGGTTAGCATTAAACTGTCAAGGAAGAACGCTGGAATGGAAAGAGAAACTGTCGGGTTAGGGGGCGGGTGGGGTATTTTTATTTTTTAGAAGGGTGGGAGAAAAAAATTGAAGTTTTTAATTGGGCGGCAGAAAAAAATACTCTCTTGCAAGTTTTGGTCTGCGGGGTGGCTTGTGCGACTTGCAAGAGTGTATTTTTTTAGTGCGTTGCCTGTCTTTTGGTCTTTGTCATGGAAGATTTGTCGAGCGTAATGTAAGAACTGAAAATGGTCGTGCGAAAAGTGTCGGACAGATTGCTAAAATTGAAAAGTGTCAGCAGAAAAGTATGGAACGTCATGCGAGAATTACCGAGTGTCATGGCAACATTGTCGAACGGATTGCGAAAAGTGAAAAGAGGAACGGCAACTTTGTCAAGCGGATTGTGGGAAAATAAAAACCGCCTTGCAACTTTGTAAATTGTCAAGGCGGCTTTACTAAAAATCATGTGAGATTATTTTTTGCGGGGCTTAGTAAACTTGATTTTGCTCACCTGTTTGTATTGAGGACTTGTCGCACCGAAAACGGACTTTACATATTTTTTTACTTCCTGTGCAACGTCATACAAACCTGTTTTAGGTGCATAAAGTATTTGGTTACGGGTAATACGCGCATTGCTGATAGCTGTCGTTGCGTTAATGACTGCGGTGTTTGTTGTTTTTAAGTTGCCGTGAAAGGTAATAAGTGTCGCTGTCTGCAAGTCCACTTCGTTTGGAGTGTAGGTAGGTTCGGTTGCTACCAGTTGCCCCAATTTTTCAAAGTTCTCAATAATACTGTCGTAGCTCTGTTGTGAAACAGAAATCTGTTTGTCTTCTGCGGCTGTGTCGGGTGGTGTTGGCGGTGTTTCAGGTTTTGTGCCTTTGCTTTTACGCGCCCCCTGAACTTTTCTGTTTAAAGTTTTTGCATCCTTAATTAATTCATCGGTTGCATCGGTTGCCTCTAAAGCGTTTACTAAACGAGTTGCTAATGGCTTTACAGGATTGAAAGCGATTTGCCGTGCATTGGTTGCATTGATGAATGCAGTGTTGGCTGAATTTACATCTGCCACTGCATTTTCAGCATTTGTGCGAAGGGTGTTTAGTGATGGTAATTGTATCGCAACTTTTGAAGGATTGTAAGTTGCTCCGTAGCCGGTGCAGAAGGAAATCATGTCCTCAAAGTTGGCTACATTTTTTGCGTGTCCGGTTTCTGATGTTGATGCCATGTTGTTTGTTTTTGGTGTGATTAAATATTTGTATTCAGAAATTCGCTTAGTGAAACATCAAGCACTTTTGCTATCCTATCTAAATAATCCATCGTAAAATTTTTTCTACCTGCTTCAATGTTCCAAATATGTTGTCGGTCTGTTCCTAATAAATCTGCCAACTGTTCCAACGTGAGTTGTTTTTTCTCACGCACCTGCTTTATCTTTTTACCGATAATCTGCCTTGACTTATAGGAAAAG
>JAKQEZ010000588.1 GCA_029558435.1 Bacteroidota bacterium | reverse complement strand
GATTCAAAGAAACGGAAAGCCTTTTGAACGATTGCAACGGTAGAAGTCTTTTGAATTTTCTCCACCATTGCGTCTGAAAAATCGTCAATTAGTTTGTGAAAGTTCTCTTTGTTCTGTTCCGATTCCTTGATTGTCTTTTTGGCTTTAAACAGAATTACAGGCTTCAAATTGATATTGTTTGAAGTAGCCAACTCCTGACGATACAAATTCAAAATCAAAGCCTGAATTATTCTTTCTTGCTCATCATACAAGGAACGGATTAGGTTGATTTCTTTGGAATACTTGTCTTTTCGAAACTCGGCAAGGTCGTATTTGAAAATTACCTTGTCTTGATAGTGCTTTACCAATTCCGCTGTTTCGGTGTCTATGGTTGCCGTAAACTCCAACAAGATATTTTCAAAATTGGAATCGTGAATTTTCTTTACGGTATCTTCCCAAATGCCAAACAGATTGCCCGATTTTGTTCCTGCTACCAAGTGGTGAGCTTCGTCAGCAATTAAAACCAATTTTTTATCTTTAAAATCTTCGTAGGTTACGCTGTTTTCTTTGGTGTTGTTCAGGTCAATATGCAGCTGTTGAATGGTGGTAAACTTTAAATTGATATTATGATTGTCGGCTTCTTCAAAATTGTCAATCTCTTTGATTAGCACTTCTTTTCCGTCAATTACAATTTTGTCGTTAAACAAGTATTTTGAAGCCTGTGGATTGAGAAAATTGTCTTTGGTTTTCCGAATAATATTGTTGCTGTTCACAAAAAACAAAAAGTTGCGGTAGCCTTTTTGGTAAAGGTGCAACATCAAACCCGCCATTATCAAAGTCTTTCCGCTTCCTGTTGCCATATTGTAAAGCAAGTGAAACGGTCTTTTGGGCTTGCCTTCAAAATCTTCTAAATCGCACAGAATAAAACGCTGAAATGCTTCAATTTGATAAGGTCGCTGACCAAATCCGGGCTTTAGGTTGTCCAAGATATGATTAGGAACCTCCACTTGTGCTATGGCTCTTTTACCAAATTCCTGAACCAATATATCGTATAGAAATGCCATTTACTAACTATTTAATTTGATAAAAATCTTTGGTTACTTTCTTTTCATCATCACTGCAGGCGAAGTCTGCGTCTTCCAATGAGGAAAGATTGACATACAGTTGATTTTTATCCAAAATTTCGCAAAGGTGTTGCTTTTGTTCTTTTAGTGTCAGTGTTTTGAATACTTCTATATGCTCCTCTTGTTTTTTGATATCTACATTGTAGTTCAAGAAACTTTTGGCTTTCATTTGTTCCCAAATTTGTAGCAAAGTTTCGGCATCCTTTGCCGCTTCTATCTGCTCGATGAAAGTTTGGTTGTATTTTTTGAGTTCGAGATAGATGAAAGAGCTATTTTCATTTTGCTCAATAACTTTCTGAACACGTTTACAGGTCACTGTTTCGATATAATCCATTTGTTCGACCATTATAAACTGCCTATTGCCTCCATCTTCTTTATTCAATTCTAATAC
>JAKQEZ010000736.1 GCA_029558435.1 Bacteroidota bacterium | reverse complement strand
GGTGCTTTTGCGTTGTATTGCATTGATTTTCAGTATTTTAAGTTATTGTAAATCAAAGATAATGAATGATATTTGAGTATAAAATTTCACTTAAATATTAACTTCTAAAATCTTTACAAAATGGCTAGACAGAAAGGCGTTTTAAAGTATGTGGGAACTCTTGGAGATGTTCGCCACTTTAAAATTAAAGGACAAGAAGGGTACTTTGCCGGAATGGTAGGTGGACCTTCAGGGGAGCAAGTTTTATCAGCTCCAGAATTTGAAAGAACTCGTGAGAACATGAACGAGTTTGGTGCTTGTGCTAAAGCAGGAAAATCCGTTAGAACTGGTTTATCACAAATCGTGAAGCAAATGTCTGATACGCAAGTAGCAGGACGTTTAACAGCTATTATGAAGAAAATCAATTTGGAAGACCAAACCGAAGCCAGAGGGTATCGTAAAATTGAGATTACCACTCAAAGAAATTACTTGGTAGGTTTTGAGTTTGACAAAAACACTTCCTTAAATGGTATTTTCAATGCTCCTTACAGTGTTACGCATGACCCAGCAAGAAACACTGCTGATTTTGTAATTCCTGCGTTTAATCCAGCGAATTTGATTAATGCTCCTGCAGGTGCTACTCACTTTAGATTGATTCACACGCTTTCTGTAGTGAGTGACTTTGCTTACAATGCTGTAACGAATAGTTATGATCCTATCGACACAGCACAGAATGAAGTAAGTGATGTTCAGTTCAGTACATTCTTAGACTTGTATGCTCCTGCAACTGCGACTACCCTTACAGCAACTTTGCCAAATGGTATCACTCCATCAGCTGATGTTACCGTTCTTCAAGGTATTGGAATTGAGTTCTACCAAAAAGTAGGTTCAAACTATTACTTATTTGCAACAGGTAACTGCTTGAAAATTGAGGACGCATTTTAAGAATCCTACTTACAAATCCCTCAGAACCTCTGGGGGATTTTTTGTTTTAACTTACTAATTCAATTCCCATGGAAACAAAAATCATTCGCGTAGCACAGGGCAAACAAAGTACATTAAGCCAATTATATATAAACGGAGTATTTCAATGCTATTTACTTGAGGATAAAATACGAACAGAAAAAATAAAGGAACATACTGCCATACCTACTGGAACCTATTCATTGCAGCTTAATACTTGGGGTGCAAAAAATGTCAACTACAAAAAAGCTTTTGGAAAAGTTCACCAAGGTATGATTGAAATTACAGGTTTACCAAATTTCAGTTATGTGTATATCCATACAGGAAATACGATTGAAGATACTGCAGGATGTCCGCTTTGTGGATTTGGGTTCCAACTTATCCAGGGCGATTACCGAGTTACGCAAAGTGTTATGGCTTACCAAATGATTTATCCTAAGCTAGTTGCATTAGCAAAGAACAAAGCAAACAAGATTAGTATCGAAAACAATTTCCAATTTTAAACTTGTAATGCCATGGAACAAGCTCCACAATTAATGGTACTTTTTGGAAGTTTAATAAGCTTATTATTATCGGTTGTAGCCTATTTTATCAAACAATTGCACACAGATTTCAAAAGAATGGAAAAAGACCTTGTTGAAGTAAAAACCATGGCATTATTAATCAAAACCGAGTTTAAAAGTAGCAGTGATTTACTGAACCAAAAAGTAGATTATTTAGAACACCGAGTACAAAAATTAGAAATGCTTTGCATTCACGAACACCAAAGCGAAACAATTAAAAAAAATAAGTGAGTAATTATCCATCTTTAAAAATCACGAACATGAAAAGTAATGAAATGAATATCGTTCAAAGAGTGAAAGCTCCAACACCAAAGTTTTTCAAAGTATTGAGAACAATTGGTTTAGCCTTGGCAACTGTTGGAGGAACTATCATCGCTTCACCAATTGCATTGCCGGCTGGATTAGTTGCAGCTGCAGGTTATTTGGTTTTGGGCGGTGGTGTCTTGTCGGCAGTATCGCAAACCGCTGTACAAGATGACGACGAACCAAGAGTTCCACAGGAAGACAGGGTTCAATAAACCTAAATTTGCTTAAAAATTGCAATCAAAAGCTCCTATTTTAGGAGCTTTTTTTTGTTTTATACCCAATTGCTTCGCTTTTTCCAATTTTATTTAATTGGTGCGTTTATATTGCGGTTATGTATTGTTTTGCTTCGGGATAGGGATTGTTTGGGGAATTTTTTTGAAAAGAAAAAACCTAGCCCATCGGGGCCAGGTTTGTGTTATTTGTTTCTGTAGCGTTGCATGATGGCGAAACGGAGCTCACTGATAAGATGTAAGTTTTTGTTGTGATGGTTTTCTTGTTCCTGCAGCAGCTTTAGTGCTTGAATGTGTTTGATGTGTTGTTCGTGTTCACGCATCAATCGGGTGGCTTTTGGATTGAACTCTTTTTTGAAGTCGTAAAGGGTTAAAAATGGAATAACGGAACCTTTTAAGAACGGGTGCCAGAACTTCGTTTTCCATAGGCTCATGGCTATCCAATACACGTTTTCTTTTTGCTCTTCGGTCTGAAAGACTAATACAAAGCTGTTTGTAAAAGGCTCGTTTTGAGGTTTTCCGCTATTTAGTCCTTTTGATAGTACGAAAAAGTGCGGTTTGGCATAGTGCGCCCCAGGTTGGTGGGTTTTAATAAAAATAGTGTCCATAGTACAAGGATTTAACAGGTTAACTTCCTTCGTCT
>JAKQEZ010000581.1 GCA_029558435.1 Bacteroidota bacterium | reverse complement strand
CCATGAGTTTTCGCTATCGGCAAAGGTCTTTTGCAGTTCTACAAATTCGGCTAAATCGTTTTCGCTCAGCGGGTTGGTTTTGCCTAAATTGCGGTCGAGGTTCAGCGAGTAAAACCAAACTTTTTGCGTGGGTTTACCTTTTTCAAAAAACAACACTACGGTTTTTACTCCTGCACCGGTAAAAGTTCCACCCGGCAAATCCAACACAGTATGCAGGTTGCAGTTTTCCAACAAGGTTTTGCGTATGGCAACTGTGGCATTGTCGGTATTGCTCAAAAAAGTGTTTTTAATTACTACACCTGCCTTGCCACCTGCTTTCAAAATCTTAATGAAGTGCTGTAAAAAAAGTGAAGCGGTTTCGCCTGTTTTAATCGGGAAGTTTTGTTGCACTTCGGCTCTTTCTTTTCCACCAAAAGGCGGATTAGCAAGCACCACATCATAACGGTCTTTTTCCTGTATGTCGGCTAGGTTTTCGGCAAGTGTGTTGGTGTGTATAATGTTGGGAGCTTCTACACCGTGTAAAATCATATTCATAATGCCAATGATATACGCCAATGATTTTTTCTCTTTGCCGTAAAAGGTTTTTTTCTGCAGAGTGGTAGTGTCTTTGGTAGAAAGTCCCTTTTTATTGAGAAAAGCAAAGGCTTCGCAAAGGAAACCTGCACTACCGCAAGCGCCATCGTAAATTTTTTCTCCAATGCGGGGCTTCACCACTTTTACAATGGTGCGGATGAGCGGACGGGGTGTGTAGTATTCTCCACCGTTTCGCCCGGCATTGCCCATGTTTTGAATTTTGGCTTCATAGAGATGGCTCATCTCGTGTTTTTCTGCGTGGGTGCGAAAACGCAATTGGTCAATGAGGTTAATCACTTCACGCAAATTGTAACCGCTTTGCAATTTGTTTTTCAGCTCGCTGAAAATTTCGCCAATCTTGTATTCAATGGTGTCGGCACTTTCGGCACTTAGCTTAAACTTTTTGAGGTAAGGGAACAGTTTGTTGTTTACAAAGTCGGTGAGGTCGTCACCTGTCAGGGCGTTGTGGTGGTCGAGCTTGCAGTCTTTGCCTTTGGGCATTGCCCAAACTGTCCATTGAAATTTTTTATCAATGATGGAGGTATATTTTTTTCCGGTGAGTTGTGCAGCAGTTTCTCTATCTCTTTCTAAATCATCAAGATATTTTAAAAAAAGAACCCAACTGGTTTGTTCTACATAATCCAGCTCGCTGCTGCACCCGGCATCTTTATGCAGAATGTCATCGATGTTTTTAAAAGTTTGTTCGAACATTATTTATCTCTGTTTTAATTTCAACATGCTTAATTACAATCAATTCGTAAAGTTAATATTCTCATTGGTGCGTTGGCAAAAAGTGGCTCTTTTGGTTTTGCGAAGGGTCGGCAAGGAGTGTCGCCTTACTCGTTGTCTGTTTTCAATATGGTCTGTATGTCAAGTCCATTTTCAGTCATTGTCTTGCTGTGTCGTCTGTCTTTTTAGCCTTGGGGGTAACGGTCTAGTATAAGAATAGTAGCGGATAATAAGCGCTTACTTTTCGGTTTAATACAGACCTTTTTTGTATTCATTCACTTGGATTTAGCGATTAACCCGCTATTATTTTTATACATTGTTGGCAAATCGTTATTGTAATATTTTAATTATTATGGGTTTTAATCCACTAAAGAAAAATTCAACCGCAATTACCATTACTATCAACCCCATAAGTCTCATCATTACATTATTTCCTGTTTCTCCTAATACTTTTATTATTTTGGATGAGCTGTATAGAATTAAATAAGTTAAAATCATTACAAAAGCTATAACAAGGATTAAAACCCCTTTCTTTTCAATACTGTCAGCATCTTCCATCATTATTATAGCGTTTGTCAGTGCTCCAGGTCCACAAATCATTGGGATTGCAAGTGGTGTAATAGATATATCATTAACATAGGATCTAACTTCAGAATCTTTGACTTTAACTTCACCTAATCTCGCTTGTAACATATCCATACCCATTAAGAAGAAAATCACTCCACCTACAATCCGAAAACTATTAACAGAAATCCCGAAAAAATCAAACAATAATTTTCCAGAAAAAGCAAATAGAACAATTGTAATGAACGAAACAATAGAAGCTTTTTTGGCAGTTCTTGTTCTATGGTCTGTATCAATATCCTTTGTCATTGTCATAAAAATCGGCATAGTTCCCAAAGGGTTGATTAATGTAAAAAATGACGTAAAAGCCAAAAGTCCAAATGCTATTAATTCGTTCATTCTTGTTTGTTGTTTTTAATGTTTGCTAACGAAGAAGGGCTTAACGATGTTTTAAAAATGGGGGATTAGAAGCATGACTGTTTGTATGACCACAACTGTTTGTTAGAAGCACAACTGTTTGATTGCCGAACAAAGCCCTTCTTTTTTTTATTTCTTTTAATCTTATGTTAGCTGCTGCCCTGCTTTCCATTCGAAGATGTGGCTTGTCAAGTTCGCATACACTTTGTCTGAAACGATTTACTTCCTTATTTGCAAAAAATATTTGTTGTTGAAATTTACTATTCATTAGAAGTAGTCGTTAAACAATTTGAAGTTTCACAGATGAAATTAAATTGTCAATATGCTGTGTCCTACCTACCTTGAAACATTGCTCATATAAACCTAACCTACTATGTTTAACCGTTCTTTTTGTGTGGCTTAAAAATCTAATTAAAAGTGCAAAAATGCTTTTTCCTCTAATAAGTTGATGGTAGTTTGAAAGTAGATTTTCTATTGTTTGTAAATTGGGTTCAGAAAAATTTATTGAATCAAGGAATGAAACACTAAGTTCTTGTTCATCAGTTAATACTCTGCTTGGGTGGTTGCTAAAACAATAAACTAATTGCTTTTGAAAGCATTCAAGTTCAAAAGCATAATATCTCGTAAAGTTCTTTAGAGCATATCTGAATTTTACTTCTTCCCCAATGTCAAGAAGTTTTTCAAGCAAATTGGGATTGTATAAATCGTTTTCTATACTGTATCCATTTGTCCAAACAACATCACTAAATTGGTGTGGAATGCATGAGTAAACAAATGTGTCTTTGTCCGCTACAAAGATTGCTTTGATATGGTTGAATTCATTTCTCCTGTTAAAAATGTTTAGTAGTGTTTCTCTGCCACCACATGGAAGAAAGTTGACATTGTTAATTCCAATCTCTTCTTCAATCCATCGGTAAATAATAATGTCCTCCTTTCCCTCAACCAAGATAGTGGTTAATGATGTTCGCTTCAGAGTTTCAACTATTTCTTGTTCTGTTAAATGTATTTCCATTAGTTATCGCCTTTGTCTTGTCCCAGAATAATTTCTTTGTCTGGATATTTTGAGTAAATGAATGGGCTGTGTGTTGCCATGAAAAATTGATTGTTGTTTCCTTGTTGTAATAAAGTCGGAACAAGTGTTCTTTGCCAATCAGGATGTAAACTCAGTTCTGGTTCATCAATAAAAATTACAGAATTCTTAGTGAAAGTATTGTAACATAAAAAACTCAGCATCTGTTTTTCTCCAGCGGAAAGTGTATCTGAAGCTATCGCTTCAGATACTTCTCCGACTGTTAGAATTTCTGAAAGCTTGATGCCTTTATGTTGGAATATTTTTTTAATGAGTTCTGCTAATACAGAAAAGGGTTTGAATAACTCTTGCCTCCTTTTTTCTGTTGCTTCAAACTCAGTTTGAATTGTTGTTAAGATAGTTGCGTCATCTCCTTTACGATTTTTTATCTTCTCAATAATGTAATCAGATTGTTGCTTTTGCATTTGGTTAGCTCTGTCCGAAATTTCTGCAAATTGTGCTGTGAGTAGCTGAACAATATCGTCAGTAGAAATGGAAGCAATGAACTTATGATTGGCGAAAGTCAATCTATCCGATAATTCATTCATTGCTTCTTTAAGGGAATTACCATAGAAAGGTCTGTCTTCATGATTCCGATTCATTGAAAAGCCACCTTCAATTCTTCTAAAAGTGGGAAAGAAGATTGTGGGAACTGAAAGTTCACGAATCATATTAATGAACTTAAACATTCTTGGGTGTCGGTAATCCAAGAGTCGGATGTTTCTAACAGGCACAATTTGTGGTTGTGCATCGTTAACCTTAAAAGTTATTTGGTCAGGTTTCTTTCTACTGATTTCAATAGTAGCTTTCTCAGTTGAGAGACGGAGAAATTGAAAATTAATTTCAAAAATCAAGTTGTCAAATTGTCCAGTGTTGGCATACCAAATTAATTTGAGAAGTGTTGTTTTACTTGAACCATTCTTACCAGTCAATAAGTTCAAGTCAGGATTAAATTGATATGTTTCAGTAATCTTACTGTTTAGTCCTTCAACATAAAGCTCTTTTATCATATCGGTTTGTTTATTTAATTATTTGTCAAAGTTAATTTCTTGCAGTCAGTTTCAAGTTTGCACTGTCGCCATAGGGTTGCAGCTAACATTTAAATATACGAACAAATATTTTCCATTTTTTCGCTTTTCTAACACAATTATAGCAGATTAGCGAACTTTTATAATTCAAGTTTATCAAACGGACTTTGTATTTTCCTAATCTGTTCCTTACTTTCAATAAGTATAAATAGAACCGCTTTTCAAACTCGTAATCTTCAATAATTCCTTTATCT
>JAKQEZ010000578.1 GCA_029558435.1 Bacteroidota bacterium | reverse complement strand
TAGATTGGCTTTCTCTCATTGTAAAAAAAGAACTCCGAAATCCCAGCCACATAAACATTACCATAGGAATCAACAAAAAACTTGCAGAAAAACAAATGGCATCTTTCGACGGAAGTTGGAGCTACGGTTACAAAACATTATTTAAAATTTTCTTGAGGATCCCATTATTTTGGTTATTCATTCCAATATTATGGCTATTAGATATTTCCAAAATTGGTCAGTACCTGTACATCCAACTCGCCATCAACAGGCAGATAATTCCAATTCATTGTACAGAAGAAAGTTGCGAATTAAAATAATTCCTATATTTGGTTTAATTTTTAACCTTAAAAACCAAATGATTATGCCATCAACATCCGAAGTAGGACACGCTAAAAATGTAGCCAACCTACAAAAACTAACCGAACAAGTTACCGTTTATACACTTTACAATCCGCCAGTAGAAAACCTGACAATCGTAAGTCTTCAAACACTTTACACAACAGCTTCTACAAAACTTACCGAAGTCGAAGAAAAAAGAAACGCCAACAAAAATGCGATTGCATTACGCCAAACTGCATTTGAAAACCTAAAACCAACTTGCACCAAAATCATCAATCATTTAGGAATTTTGGGATTAGCAGAAGGAATATTGGAACAGGCAAAATCTTTAAACCGAGTAATTCAAGGCGGACAAAAGAAAACCACCACTCCACCCGATGAAAACGGACAACCAGCACCAACCGTTTCCACATC
Source organism: Bacteroidota bacterium (assembly GCA_029558435.1). The sequence continues at coordinate 732 of JAKQEZ010000578.1, read as the reverse complement.
TCGACAATCCTACACACAAATGGCAGAAAATTTTGGGATTTTGTTACAGTTATTGGCAACCATTCCAACATATGATCCCAACGAAGACGAGTTGAAGTTAACAAATCTAACAACCTATCAAGCATCATTGATGAGTGCTACTCAATCCGTTGACCAAACCGAAGCAGAACTCAACATCAAACTAATAGAACGGGACAACATTTTATACGCAGACGGAACAGGACTCTACACCATTGCTCAAAACGTCAAAAAATATGTGAAAAGCCTTTACGGAGCCACCTCCCCCGAGTATGCTAACGTTTCAGCAATCAAATTTACTTCCCCGGTTTAATATTGAAGCAGGAAGATTTTCAATTAGACCATCTTGATTTTATATTCTTATCTCCTAACGGAATATTCTGTTAGGATTTTTTTATATTCTTTCGATTGTAAATTATATTGGCACGATGTAGAGTTATATTCTTGTCTTTGTAATTTATATTTTCATATTTGTAATTTATATTGGAGCGTTTGAAAATTCTATTTTCATGTTTGTAAATTACATTCTTCCGATTGTAAACAATATTCTTACATAATTGAAAATCAGACTTGCAAAAAAGTCCACCGCACAGGAAAAAGCACATTTGCTCACTCTGTCTTGTCCTAAAATAGCTTTACACAAAAAAGTGTAAAAGAATGAACAAACGACAAATTATTTTAGGATTAAAAAGGCCTAGTGAATTTACTTTATCT
>JAKQEZ010000572.1 GCA_029558435.1 Bacteroidota bacterium | reverse complement strand
TCCACATCAATATCGTTGACTTGCAAAACAATATCGCCAACTTTAATGCCTGCTCTTTGTGCAGAACTACCTTCGGTAACCATGGCAACCACTAATTTTTCTTTTTCTTTAAAAAGTGAAATACCAAAAGATTCTGCATATAGATTGGTGAAGTTGGTTTGTGGACTTAAGTAAAGGGTGGTAGAATTCCAATCGATGGTCACCAAATAATTGCGTAAAAAAGACATACCCAAAAGGGAAGCTTTAGAGTTTCTTAATTCTATAACTTGTTGATTTAATGTTAAATCACCCATAGAAAAATCGTTTATCAACACTTGCCTTAACGTATCGTTTTTAGATGAACCGAATAATCCAAAAGAACTAGCGCCATAAGCATTTCGTTCGGCAAGCAACTGATTTCCATCTCTTAATGCTTTGTAATTCTCATTGCCAGTTGATAAAAATCCAACCGACCCTGTATCCAATGTTACACGTTTGATTTCAGTTTTTCCTATTCTCAAATTAAGCAATGGAGTGCCAGAAATGTTGGTAATGAAAGGAATGCTGTATTCTTCGGGTTCTTTTTTAAGCAGCTCACGCGATGGTGCAATGCGCACAACACCAACTTGATTATCAATTTGCCAATAAGCTTTGCGCATTAAATTAGCTCCAATTAAACCATCAATGTTCAAACAGGCTATGGCATCAATTTGATTAAAATCTGCAATTGCAGCAGTTGTATTTGTAAAAATTGCTTTTCCGATTTTAATTTTTCCAATCTTGGCATAATCCAATTCTGAACGATTGCCTTGTGAATCCTCTGTTTTGAAACTACGTGATTTTTCGATGTTCAATTTATTGGCCAACTCTTTCGAAATTGCATTGGGAGCACCTGTGTCTAATAAAAACCGAAAAAAATCGCCTTCTATTTCAACTGGAATAATGATGAGTCCATTTTCTATTGTGAACGGAATTTCTACTGCTTTTTCTAATTTTTGAACTTGCCCTTTTTGAAAATAGCTTAGAAATTGCTTTTGACATGAAGCAACTATTAACAACGTAGTTAGGAGAAGACTTAATTTCAGCAATTTCATTGCACTAATTTAAACATTTTTTAATGTTCAACAAAATTTTTCATTTTATAAAATAACGCCAAAATGATTAAAATATTGTCAACAAAATGATTATTATTTAGTTTTTTATTTATATTTACAATAAATTTTGGAAATGAGCATCGGGAATAATTTAAAATTGTTGCGCAAAAGAAAAAAATTGTCGCAAGAAGAAATTGCAAATGCACTTGGTTTAACGCGTTCATCCTACAGTGGATACGAAAATGGTGTTGCACAACCAAACATTGATAATTTAATTGCTTTTTCAGAATATCATACCATTCCAATAGATGAATTGGTGAAAAAAGATTTTGAATTATTTTCAGAAGCCGATTGGCAACGTATAGAAAATGGCACCTATACCGATGTGAAAGGTATGAAATTGCGTGTACTTACTTGTAAAGTGTCGCAAGATGAAGAAGAATTGATCGAAATGGTGCCAATGAAAGCATCAGCAGGTTATACCTCAGGATATGCCGACCCAGAATACCTTAAAGTTTTGCCAACTTTCACGTTGCCTTTCTTGTCCAAGGACCGCAAATACCGCTCGTTTCCAATAAAAGGTGATTCTATGCCGCCTGTTGTAGAAGGTTCTCATGTAGTGGCAGAATTTGTGCAAAATTGGATGACTATTCGTTCTGGAACACCTTGTATTGTGGTTACTAACGACGATGGCATTGTATTTAAAATTGTCAACAATTATATTGAAAAAGAACAAGCATTCCAATTGTGTTCAACCAATACACTTTACCAACCGTATATGGTGCACGTTAACGATATTTTGGAAATTTGGAAATTTGTGAATTACATTTCTCCAGCATTACCCGATGTGCAAATTGATAACAGTGGCATTTCTCGTTCCATTATGGAATTGCAACAAGAAGTTAACGAATTAAAAAATATCATTACTAAAAAAGGGTAATCCACAACTATTTTTAATAAAAAGCCACAGACAAACAGATTGAATGATTCTCTCTGCTATCTGTGGCACTTATTTTTTGCAATTATTTTTAAACTACTTATCTACCTCCACTGCTACTTGTTTTACCCATATTTATACTCCCCGAACTTTTTATGTTTCCTGTTGATGGACTGGAAGTCGTTGTTGTTCTTGATGGAGTTGTAACTGTTGAAGATGGTTGTTGAGCTTTCGTATTTTCAACTGGTTTAGAAACAGGATTGGTGGATACTGGTCTTGAGCCCGAGTTGGGTGTACTAGTTGGATTAGTGGTTGTTGTTGACGGACTTGTTGTTCGCGATGGAGTAGATTGTCTTTCAACAGAACTGTTACTAGCAGGTTTTTCAACCGATGGGTTTTTTGTTACACTACTTTCTCCAACAGGTTTTCTACTATAGCCATCGTTGTAGATAGTTGATGATGGTTTTCTCTCTACTTGTTGGGCTTCGTGGTGTTTGGTTGCTGTATTTGGTCGCACCGTTTCTGCTGGTTGACGAAGATTAGAATTTTGCTCCACTGCTGTACCAGGGTTTTTAGTACGTTCCACACTTCCACTGTTTGTTTTATCTATTGTTCCGTTAGAAATGTTTGTATTGGGTGTGCGTGTACCTGTGCTACTTGGAACGCGTTCAAATACATCAGGACGGTTAACGTTTGGTTGTCGGCTAGTTACAGGAGTAATTGTTCTTCCTGTTGTTCTATCCGGTTGTGTCGGACGAGGAGAAGGAGCTAAATTCACATGCGCCATATCTAAAACACATCCTGCCATGTCTTCACGTTGTACACCCAATCGTTCACATTCTCTTCTGGCTCTATCACGATCTGTTTGTGCAAAATCTCCTAATGTAATGTGCTCACGCGGGAAAGTTGGGTCGTAGAATGTCCAGCTGCTTTGTCCAAAAGCATAATCAAACAATGAAATTTGATCATTTACCAAAAATTGTCGTCCAAAATCTTTTGCTAAAAAAGCCAATTGTTCACGCTCCATTGCTGTTTCTTGCTGACCAAATGTGCGTGAATCAAACGGAGCAAAAATAGTAGAGCTAGCCATATTGAAACGGTTGTTAGTTCCAGTAAAATCATCGTCGCTTCTTCCGTTGGCATTGCCCATTAATCCAAAATAATTGCCGTTGCATCGATAAACATATACTGTTACATTGATAAAACGCATGCTACCTGAAGAACTTAATCTGGCTTGTACCTTTTCGCCAGTTGGCCAAGTTACAATGTATTCTCTACCATTGTTTTGAATGGTTCCTCCGTGTGGTAAATAAAACGTCTCGTTGGAAATATAGACTGGTCGCCCATTCACACGAATAGGTGTTCCTGTTTGTCCGTCAGGAAAATCACTTGCATAAATTCCCACACGGTCGCCATAAACGTTCATTGCCGCTGCAGTATTGAGCGATACTTTATCAGTTTCTGGTTTTTGGCGAGTTTGCACTTCAAAGTTTCTATCAGGAGATGCTGCTAGAATGTACTCACCAACTGTTTGAAACGAATAGCTTTTATCATCAAACGTGCGAATGTGGGGGTCGCCATAAGTACGTCCACTTACCAACTCACATCCTGGTCGTGAAACAAAATACGTATATCTGTCGTGCGATGCAGCTGCAGGAATACGTTGGTTGGGTGTTGAACCTACAGGAATACGATTGATGGTTGAATTATCCGTTGTTGGTACCCGATTTTGTGTTGTTTCGTTAGGTTGAGAAAGGATGGTATTGATGCGCTCTCTACGTTCTGTTGGTACCAATGCATACATTTCAGCTGGAGTTAAATCCTCTGGAAAAGTACGATCTGGAATGGGTTGATTAGTCGCCATTGCTTGAAAACTTTCGGCCAACCATTCACCTCGAACAGCATCCCATTGCACCAACTCATTTTTGATGCTTGTTTGATAAACATCTTGAGCTATTGCAAGGTTGAAGGATGCGATAAATGCGAAAAATAATTTTGTATTCATAGGAAACAGTATTTGTGTGCAACTGAAAATACAAAACCTATGCCACTATTAAAAATTTAACTTTTCAATCAAAAATTTAACATTTCTTAGTTCAGACCAAAGTGTTTTTCTGCTTGTTCCACAATGTATCCACCAATTGCCAACGATGCTGTTGCAGCTGGAGAAGGCGCGTTGAGTACGTGAATAGAATTACCGTGATATTCAATTCTAAAATCATCTCGGGTGTCACCGTCTTGGCTTAACAAAAGTGCGCGTACACCAGAACGACCGGGTTTGATATCGTCCATAGTTAATGATGGTACAATACGTTGAAGGGTTTGTAAGAATAATTTTTTAGAAAAAGCTCTGCGGTATTCGTTGATACCAAAACTCATGTTATTGAAAAACAATTTCCATGTTCCACCATAGCCTAGTGCATCACAGGTATCTTTGAATGAGAAGTCGGTTTTGCCATATCCTTCGCGTTTAAAGGTAAATACAGCGTTGGGACCACATTCAATTTCTCCATCAGTCATGCGGGTAAAGTGCACACCTAAGAATGGGAAATCGGGGTTGGGAACAGGATAAATTAAGTTTTTTACTTTGTGTTTGGCTTCGTCGGTTAGTTCGTAATAATCGCCACGGAAACCAACAACTTGTTCTTTTAGTTTAACTCCATCTTTGCGTGCTAAACGATCGGCTTGAAGTCCGGCACAAAAAATCAAATGTTTGGCAGTAAAATTTCCTTTATCGGTTTTTATAACAGATGTTTCACCTTGGCGCTCTGTGCCCAAAACTTCATGTCCCATTTTCACAGCGCTTGAAGCATTTTGAGCCAATGCAATTTCAACCATTTTTTCGGTTGCTCCTCTAAAGTCGATGATTCCAGTGCAAGGCACCAAAATTCCGCCGATGGATTCAACAAAAGGTTCAATTTCTTTTACTTGTTCGGCTGTTATTTTTTCAATTCCTTCAATTTTATTTTCCAATCCGGTATTGAATATTTTTTCGAGGTGAGGCAATTCTTTAGCTTCGGTTGCAACAACTACTTTTCCGCACACATCGTGTTTGATGCCGTATTCTTTGGCAAAGGCAACCAATTCGTGGCGACCTTGTGTGCAATTTTTTGCTTTTAAAGAACCTGGTTTGTAGTACAATCCTGAGTGAATGACGCCTGAATTATGCCCCGTTTGGTGATCGGCTAATTTGTTTTCTTTTTCAATTAAAACGATGTTTAACTGAGGATAACGTTTTTGAAGTTTGTAAAACGTTGCTGCACCAACTATTCCTCCACCTATGATTGCTATATCGTACGTCATAATTCTTTTTTTGCAAATATAATTATTCGTAGAAAAATGAGGGTAAAAAGGTGGAAAATACACGGCGGGATTTCTTTACTAAAAATATGCAAGATAGAGTTAACTTAATAATAAATTTTGGTTTTCAATTTCTTGATTTTTACTTCATCACCCTCCAAAATCCAAAAAATTTTCTTATATTTGTACTCCCCGCGATTAACAAAATAGTTACTTTCATTTTTATTTATTGATGAGTTATTTAGACGAATTAAACCCAAGTCAGCGTGCAGCTGTTGAAAATATTTATGGACCTACCATGGTAATTGCGGGAGCAGGATCTGGAAAAACACGTGTGCTCACTTATCGCATTGCGTATATGATGGAACAAGGCATTGATCCGTTCAATATTTTAGCCTTGACATTTACCAATAAAGCTGCCAAAGAAATGCAAGAACGTATTGCTAAAATTAGTGGTTCGGGCGCTATGGGGCATTATGGAGCAAGTGAAGCAAAACATTTAACCATGGGAACGTTTCACTCGGTTTTTTCACGTGTATTGCGCTTCAATGCCGAAAGAATTGGTTATCCCATTAATTTTACCATTTACGATACACAAGATTCTAAAAGTTTATTGAAAGACATTATCAAAGAGTTGAAATTAGACGATAAAACCTACAAACCAAGCATGGTGTTGAATCGTATTTCAACGGCAAAAAACAACTTGATATCGGCCGATCAATATTTGGAAAACGATGAAATATTGGCAGAAGATCGCATGTCACGTCGTCCAGAACTTGGTCGAATTTTCAAAGCTTATTCCGATCGCTGTTTTAAAGCTGGGGCAATGGATTTTGATGATTTATTGTACCAAATGTATGTGTTGCTCAGAGATTTTCCGGATGTATTGGGTTACTACCAACAAAAGTTTCAATACATTTTGGTGGATGAGTACCAAGATACCAACTATGCGCAGTACACCATCGTTAAAATGTTGGCTGCAGCGTATGAAAATATTTGTGTGGTGGGCGATGATGCGCAAAGTATCTACTCGTTTCGCGGTGCCAACATTCAAAATATCTTCAATTTTAGAGCCGATTACCCCGATTTCAAATTGTTTAAATTGGAGCAAAATTACCGCAGTACACGCAATATTGTAGAAGCTGCAAACAGTGTAATTGCGCGCAATGTGGACCAAATTAAAAAAGAAGTTTGGACCGAAAATGGAGAAGGAGCGTTGCTAAACGTCATCCGAACATTGACTGATAATGAAGAAGGAAAGACTGTTGTTAACCGTTTGTTTGACATAAAAACGCAAGAAGGAATTGAATTTAGCGATTTTGCAATCTTGTACCGCACCAATCGTCAATCACGTTCGTTTGAGGAAGCCTTGCGCAAGATGAATATTCCATACAAAATTTATGGTGGTATTTCGTTCTACCAACGCAAGGAAATTAAAGACATGTTGGCCTATTTTAGATTAACCGCCAACCAACACGATGAAGAAGCGTTTAAACGTGTTATCAATTATCCTAAGCGTGGAATTGGAAAAACAACCATCGAAAATATTACCATTGCATCCACCAATTATGGAGTTTCTATTTGGGATGTGGTAACCAATTTAGACCAATACCCGGTGCAAATGAACAGCGGAACACGCACCAAAATCAATGAATTTACAACCATGATTTTGAGTTTTGCTGCACAATTGGAAAAATCAAACGCCTATGAATTGGGGCAACACATTGCTAAATCGAGTGGGATTTTAAAAGAGTTGTACGACGAAAAAGAAAAAGGTCCAGAAGAAGTTGAACGTTACCAAAACATCGAAGAACTTATTTCTGGTTTGAAAGAATTTACAGTTTCTAAAGCCGAGACGGATGAATTTGCATCGCTTTCAGAATTTATGATGGATGTTGCACTTCTAACAGATGCCGACAACGATAATAGTGAGGATAAAAATTATGTTACCTTGATGACCATCCACTCGAGCAAGGGGTTGGAGTTTCCGCACGTGTTTTTGGTTGGCTTGGAAGAGAATTTATTTCCATCGCAAATGGCTTTGCAATCGCGAACAGAAACTGAAGAAGAACGCCGTTTGTTTTATGTTGCCGTTACACGCGCCATGAAATCGTGCACACTTACTTATGCGTCATCTCGTTTTCAGTGGGGCAATTTAACCAGTTCGGAACCCAGTCGTTTTATCGATGAAATTGACCCTAAATATTTGCATTTCGAAGCACCACAACGCGGTCAAGGTCGCTCATTGAGTTCGGGCATTACCTCCAATCGTTCAATGGGAGGTTTAAACAAAACGTTTGATGCTCCACGTCCGGCTGTTGCTGCAACACCTCGCAATTTGAAACCCATTGCGACAGTTCGAGGAGGTGCATCGGATAGTTTAGAATACAAAGTGGGCTACAATGTATTGCACGAACGTTTTGGAAAAGGAAAAATTACTAAAATTGAGGGACAAGGAGCTGATAAAAAGGCTACCATCTTTTTTCCTCATCATGGAGCAAAAACGTTATTGTTGCGCTTTGCCAATTTAACGGTAGTAGAAGCTTAGTTTAGGCTTCTACTTTTTCTACCATTTCACATTTCATCACACCATCACGGTCAATTTCAGTTAATTGAACCATATGAACGGTATTGGTGAGTTGCGCATTGTAGGGAAATTTCACTTTTACATAATTGTCGGTAAATCCATGCATGAAGCCATCTTCGTTATCGTTTTCAAACAACACTGCTTTAGTTTTACCCACATTTTCTTCATAAAAAGCACGTTTTTTCTTATCCGAAAGAATGTGTAAACGTTTACTGCGTTCATGACGCAAAGCCATAGGCACAGAATCGCCCATTTTGATTGCTGTTGTGTTAGCTCTTTCAGAATAGGTAAACACGTGCAGGTACGAAACAGTTAAATCTTTAATGAAATTCACAGTATCTTCAAAATCCTCATCCGTTTCGCCTGGAAAGCCAACAATGACATCCACACCAATGCAACAATCGGCATTGTGATTTTTGATTGTTTCAATGCGCTCAGCAAACAATTCACGCAAGTATTTTCTACGCATTTTTTGCAATTGTTTGTTAGAGCCTGATTGCAATGGAATATGGAAATGCGGCACAAAGTGGTTGGAGTTTTCTAAGCAAAAATGAATGATTTCATTGCTTAATAAGTTGGGTTCGATGGATGAAATACGAATGCGTTCAACGCCTTTTACTTTGTCTAATTCTTGAATTAAACCATAGAAATTTTCTTCACCACCTTGACCAAAATCACCAATATTTACACCGGCAAGTACAATTTCTTTTGCACCTTCGTCAACAGCTTTTTGTGCTTGAACAACAGTTTCGGCAATGGATGCATTTCTACTTTTTCCGCGGGCAAGAGGAATAGTACAAAACGTACAGAAATAATCACAACCGTCTTGAATTTTTAAGAAAGTGCGGGTTCTATCACCAAATGAAAAAGCAGGAACAAATTCTTTTGTTTTTTTGATGTTTTCAAAAGAAACCAAAGCTTTGTCTTTCTTCTCCAAGGTTTCGTCCACATAATCCAGAATGTTGAATTTTTCGTTGGCACCCAATACTAAGTCAACACCCCAAATTTTTGCAATTTCTTCGGGTTTTAATTGAGCATAACACCCCACCACCACAATAAATGCGTTGGGGTTTACTTTCAAACATTTTTTGACAATTTGCTTGCACTTGCTATCGGCTTTTTCTGTAACCGAGCAGGTGTTGATAACATAAATATCTGGAGTATCCTCAAACTCTACCTTAGCAAAACCAGCGTTTTCAAACAATCTGGCAATGGTGGATGTTTCCGCAAAATTTAACTTACATCCCAAGGTATAAAACGCAACTTTCTTAAACTGTATCATAATGAATGGTACAAAATTACATAGATTTTAGGGTTTATTCTATAAAACGGAATGAATTTTAGAAGCAGTCTAAATAATAGTCCTTATTTAACACAGGTTGGCAACCAAATTTTGAATGTACTTCCTTTACCTGGCGTACTTTTTACATCAATTGTTCCGTGATGCGCTTCCACAACCAAACCAACATAGTAAAGTCCCAATCCAAATCCTTTCACATCGTGAATATTGCCTGTAGAAACACGGTAGAATTTATCAAAAATCATTTTCAGATGTTCGCGTTTTATTCCAATGCCGTTATCTTCAATTTCTAAGCAAACTCCTTTTTTCTCATTGTAGGTGCGAACTATAACTTCGGGTTTGTTTTTACAATATTTTACAGCATTGTCGATGAGGTTGTAGATAACGTTGCCAATATGAACAGAATCGCCGTTGATGGTATCGCTCACAGCGTCTAATTGAAGGGTTATTTTTCCATCGTGGGTAAGTTGGTTGAACTCAAAAATATCTTTGGCTTCTTCCAAAATTTCGTGCAAATGAAAGACTTCTTTTTTCAGTTCCAATTTTTCTTTGTCTAATTTTGCAATGTTCAAAACACGTTCCACCTGATTTTTTAGTCGATTATTTTCTTTAAAAATCACACCGGCATAGCGTTGAATGTCTTCTTTTTCTGTAATTGTTCCTTTCAACAGCATTTCACTCGATAATCCGATGGTGGAAATAGGTGTTTTTAGCTCGTGCGTCATGTTGTTGATAAAATCATTTTTGATGTCAGACAAGCGTTTTTGTTTGAGAATGACATTGATAGAGTAGGCAAAAAACAATAGCGGAAAAATTCCAACAAACACCAAATACCACCAAGAAGAAAATGTGTTGGGCTCAATTTTGGCAACATCATCATTAATGTTTGGAAAAAAAACGGTGAAATAATGTCCATCTTTTTTCTCCCATTTCAAGTTGGGGTAGGTGTTGATTAAACTTTGTTCGTTGGTTGGACTATACAACGAATCTTCAGAAAATTTAATCATGTTTCCAAACACAATGGAATCGGTGAAACAGTCGTAAATTCCGTATTGAAAATCTTCGCGCACATATTGGTTGTAGAACTCACGTTTTAAAAGTGTTTCCAAATAAAATGGGTGCAATTCTTCGTTGATATCTACTGTGTAGTAGTTGATATCAACTTGTTTTACAGCTCCGTATAAATCAGAACTATCCGACTTATCGGTTTGGATTTGTTCCAGTGTATTGCGCAGGGCAATGTGAACTTGCTCAGAAAAATGGATGAGGTTGAGGCTGTCTTTTTTTTCTTGAATAACAATTTTACGTTCTTGGATAGCCACATTTTTTTTTGTCCAAATAAATTGAACAATAAAAATACTGAGGATGGAAAACACCCCCAAAATAATCGAAATGCGGATAGAGCGTGGTCCCACGTTATTTCAATATTATGCCGTCTGCTTCAAAATTGAATTCAAAGCGTGGTTCGGTAATTTGATCCACTTCTTCTTGCGATTTTCCATCCATCAATGCTTGTTCTTTTAAAACATCAACTGGTATAGAGTCCCAAGTTGCCACACCATGCATGTAGGCAGTTGTTCCAATTTTTGTATCCAAAGGAATGGAAAAATGGTCTTTAAAATTAACCACAAAATAATCGTTATTGCCATCGTCAATTCCAACCCAACAACCTGATTTTTTACATGTTTCTACGATTTTTCCTTTGATGGTATAAGCTTTAGATACATCTACTTGCTCAAAATCATTAAAAAATTCTTGTACTGAGATAGCTTTGGTCGTATCCACTTTTTGAGGTCCATAAGCAGTTTGTTGTGTGTTGTTTTTTCCACCACAAGAAAACAATGCGATGGTTGCAACCAATAAAAAGAATGCATTTTTCATGATCTACATTTTGAATTTCTACAAAGTTAACTGTTTTTAAAGGTTCAATTTATGAGATAAATCACTTTTAACCTATTTTTTTGTTAATTTAAGTACAATGTCGCCTTTATTTAACCCTAAGTAGTCATCTTCTTCAAATGTTTGTTGTTCTACAGTAAAACCAACTGATTTTAGACGTTCGGTTAGTCCTACCACCGAGTAAATGCACACATGGTCTTCTTGCCCGAAATGTTTCTTTTTAATGTTTACTTGAATTATTCCGTAATATAAAATAAGTTATTTGTTGAATTAATTGTATGTTTAACCAATAAATCTAAATATTATACCCTAAATAAGATTAGCTATTTTATTAGTTTTCCAAAAGCACATCAAGTCATAATAACTAAGTCTTAAACAACAATGAAGCGTTTATGATATTTTTATATTTTGAATAAAAGCTATTTGTATTCCTATTTCCACTCAATAGAGTAATTTTAGAAATAACTTGCTGTAAAATTTGAATACATTCATAGTTTAATTGATATGCTAAACAACTTTTTTTATTTTTTGAAATAACTTTAGTAGCAATTAAACCAGAATCGGATAAAATACTTAAATGACGAGAAATTGAAGATTGAGATAACTCTATTTCATTTTGAAAATCTTCGGTTGTAATTGTTTTTTGTTCGCTTTCTGCAAGAATCAGTAATGCTTTAACTCTAGCTGGATTGGATAATGCTTTGAAAAGATTTGCTAGTTCATTAATTTCTTTAGAGTAAACTTCATGTTTAGTTGCTCCCATAGGTTGGATTGTAAAAGGTTAATAATTAATTATTAATATGAAGATAAAAATAAAATTTTAAAACTCAAAATAATAATTAGAAATTTACATATCGAAATATTTCGATATTGCAGGAATAATTTAATCTTTAGAAATCAACTGTTCTTTTGGAAAGTTTACTAAATACACTTTTGATTTAGCACGTGTTAATGCGGTGTATAACCAACGATTGTATTCCAACACATCCAAATCTTCAGGTAGGAAACCAACATCAATAAATACGTGTTCCCATTGTCCGCCTTGCGATTTATGACAGGTAACGGCGTATGCAAATTTTACTTGCAAGGCATTGAAATATGGGTTTGCCAAAATCAATTCATAGCGTTTTTTCTTGTTGGGTTCGTAAAGGTAATCTTTTTCAACTTCAAAAAACAATTCTTTGAGTCTCTCACGTGACAAAGAGGCACCTTCGCAGTTTAACGATTCGGTATGAATAATGACTTCTTGTTCGCCAATTTGTTCGTAATCGGGGAAGGTTACAAGTAGTCGAGCAAACTCAAACCCATAAATCTTTTCGTATTTAACAACTCGTTTTACCACCATTGTTTCGCCATTTGCAATAAATCCCATTTCGGGTTCTTCTTTTAGCCAATGGTAGTTGTTTTTTACAACCATCAATAAATCTCCGTTGCACAAAACGTCTTCATACCAAAATACACGTGCGCGAATTTGACGGTTGTATTCGTTGCAGCGTTTGTTGGATCTGGTGATTAAGATGGTTTCATCGGTTCCCCAGTTGGCAAACGAATTTTCGAGGGCATCTTGAAGTTCACTACCTTCCACCAATACCATATCGCTTTTGGGAGGAATGTGAAATTGGTAGTAACCTTTTTGCTGATTTCTAAGTTGTGTGGCGTTGGTTAAAATTGATGAATTTTGCTGTTGACGCAAAACTTCATTCAAATTTGCGGAATAAATGGTTAAACGAGGAAAATTGTTAATCAAATACGCTTTGTTTAATGCCGGTGAAAAAGTAGCGCCAACGGGAGGTAACTGTCCTACATCGCCTAATAAAACAAGTTTACAATTGTTGCCACTATATACAAATTCCAGTAAATCTTCCAATAAATTGCGTTGATTGATATTGCTATCTACCATTGTGTAATCGCCAATCATAGAAGCTTCGTCAACAATAAAAGTGGTATTTTTTTGCAAGTTGGGTGCCAATTGTATGGTTGAGAAATCGTCGGTCTTACTTTTCCTACGATAAATCATTTTATGAATAGTAAAAGCACGTTTAGCACTTTTGTTGCTCAAAACTTTTGCAGCCTTACCTGTGGGTGCCAACAGAACCGTGTTGAGTTTGAAATGAGCCAATGTTTTGATAAAAGCGCCCAATAAACTGGTTTTTCCTGTGCCAGCATATCCGCTCAACAAAAACACACAATATGGCGTGGTGTCTTTTAAAAAAAGCTCAAGTTGGTCCACACACACCGATTGATCGGCAGTAAAATCATATTGAAATTGCTGTAAAACTTGTTGTTTAAACGGCGAAAGTTCCATGGTTAGTCAACCACTTTTCCATACAAATCGTAATGATCTGCACTGGTAATTTCAACAAGTGCAAAATCGCCGATGCGTACAAAATGTTCCGATTTTTTAACCAACACCTCGTTGTCCACCTCGGGCGAATCAAACTCTGTTCTACCAATGAAATAGTCGCCTTCCACACGATCAAACAACACTTTGAAAGTTTTACCCACTTTTTGTTGGTTCAATTCGTAACTAATCCCAGATTGCAATTCCATTATGGCATCGGCACGTTGTTTTTTTACCTCTTCTGGCACATCATCCTCAAAATTATAGGCGTGTGTATTTTCTTCGTGTGAATAGGTGAAAATTCCCAAACGGTCAAATTTCATTTTTTCAACAAACGTATACATTTCTTGAAAATCTTCTTCGGTTTCGCCTGGATAACCAGCAATCAAGGTTGTACGAATGGCAATGTTTGGAATTTTCTCGCGGATTTTTGCTACCAGTTCTTCGGTTCTTTCGCGAGTTGTTCCTCTACGCATTGCTTGCAACATTTTGGTAGAACCGTGTTGTAACGGCATATCTAAATAGTTGCATATGTTGTCGTATTTGTTCATTACATCAATTACATCCATAGGGAAACCAGACGGAAACGCATAGTGCAAACGAATCCATTCAATTCCTTCCACTTGCGCCAATTGCTCCAATAAATCTGCTAATGCACGTTTTTTATAGATGTCTAATCCATAGAAAGTTAAGTCTTGTGCAATCAACATTAATTCTTTCACGCCTTGATTTGCCAAACTTTTTGCTTGCTTCACCAATTCTTCAATGGAAACAGAAATGTGACCACCACGCATAATTGGAATGGCACAAAACGAACAATTACGGTCACAACCTTCCGAAATTTTAAAATAGGCGTAATGGTTGGGCGTAGTCAATAAACGTTCACCTACCAATTCGTGTTTGTAATCTGCTTTTAACGTTTTAAGCAAACGAGGCAATTCACGCGTACCGAAATAAGCATCTACTTCTGGAATTTCTTTCTCCAAATCATTTTTATAACGTTCAGACAAACAACCTGTAACATATAATTTATCCACCATTCCATCTGCTTTAGCTTCAGCATAGCGAATGATGGTATCAATAGATTCTTGCTTTGCAACATCAATAAAACCACAGGTGTTGATAATTACAATCTCTGCATCATCTTGTTTTGACTCGTGTTCCACATCAAATTTGTTGGCACGTAATTGCGCCATCATCACCTCAGAGTCGTACACATTTTTTGAGCAACCAAGGGTTACAACATTTACTTTATTCTTTTTTAATGTTTTTGTTTTCATTGCTGCTTTAAACTTTTGGTTGACCGTAATCTTTTGAATATGCTTTTTTCCCAGTGTTGGTATCGTAAAAATCCCACACACCTACTTGTTGATCGTTGCGGTACTCACCTTTGTAATACACCGAACCGTTGGGATGATACACGATTGAAAAACCATCTTTAATGCCGTGTTTGTATTCGGTAACAGATTGTTTTTTGCCATCAACAGTGTAATAGGTCCACACACCATGACGTTGTTGATTGTCATCATATTCACCTTCAATTTTCAATTGATTGTTGCCCCCATAATATGAGCGGTATTGATTGCCTTCAATTTTTTCGTAATCCTCAACAATTTCTTGTTTTTTCTCATCGGATGCTTGCTTTTCTTGGCACGAAGCAAAAACGACAAGTCCTAACATGAATAGCCAAAATTTCAATAAATTATATTTCATTTTATTTTTAAATTCAAATACTTACAGTTTGATTTATTTGGTTCTCAGCGTGGTGTATTCTACCAATCCGACCAAAGCTTTTTTCGCGTCCGAATCTGGTATATCTGCAATTAATTCCAATGCTTGTTCTTTAATTTCCATCATTTTTTGGTGTGCATACTTAATTCCTCCCGCTTTTATAACAATATCGATTGCTTTTCGAATATGAGGTGTGCTTTCGTTGTGATTGGTTACAATGTTCAATAATTCTCTTTTTGTTTCCTTATCACTGTTGTGGATGGCATAAATAATAGGCAAGGTCATTTTTTGCTCACGAATATCGTTTCCTGTTGGTTTTCCAATGTTTTCTGGAGTTCCATAGTCAAAAATATCGTCTTTAATTTGGAATGCCAAACCAACCAATTCACCAAATTTGCGCATTTTAGGAGCTAATTCAGGTTGATTTACAGATACGGCACCCAACTCACAGCACGATGCAATTAATGAAGCAGTTTTTTTGCGAATGACTTCAAAATAAACCTCTTCGGTAATATCTAAACTTCTTGCTTTTTCCAATTGCAACAATTCACCCTCACTCATTTCGCGTACAGCTGTAGCAACAATCTCTAGTAATTCAACATTTTTACGTTCGATAGACAGCAATAAAACACGAGAGAGCATGAAATCTCCAACCAGTACTGCAATTTTATTTCTCCATAGGGCATTGGCCGAGAAAAAACCTCTACGTTCATTGGCATCATCCACCACATCGTCGTGCACCAAAGATGCTGTGTGTAACAATTCCACTAAACAAGCAGCATCATAGGTGTTGTCGTTGATTTTTCCGACCATTTTAGCTGTCAAGAAAATAAAAAGCGGACGCATTTGTTTGCCTTTTCGCTTCACGATGAATTGTGTCACTCGGTTGAGTAACTTAACATTGGACTGCATGCTTTCTGGAAATCGAATTTCAAATTCGTTGATTTCATCTTGCACCGGTGCCATTATTTCTTTGACTGTCATCATCGCAGGTGCAAAGATAACAAAATGCCACGTAAAAATGATTGTTTCAAATAAAACGTAAAAGAGCTGGTTGAAATTAATCTCTCAAGGTAATTTTATTATTCATCATATCGACATATTTCGATAAGTCAAAAATATTGATTTTCAACATCATCAAACGTAAAAAAGCTAGCTGAATCAATCTATCAAGGTAATTTTATTATGCAACATATCGACATTCTTCGATAAGTCATAAGTATTGATTCTCAACATCGCTGCTCTTTTATTTTTAGATATTACAGAAGCCGGATTTTCACAACTTTTAATTTCTTTATCAAAACGAGAAATGCACGTGTAGGAACCTGATTTTAATAATTCTATATCTTCTTTTTTCAATTTATTGATTTGTTCCATAGCAATTTGCGGCACAGAACGTTCCAAAGTATTGCCATCCCATGTAATCCATTCATGTTCGTCGAATTCATTTTTTTGGTGCGAAACCAAATCGCTGATGGTTCGTTTGATGGCCGTTTGCAGTGAACTTAAATCGTCAAAATCGCAACTGATTTTAAAAATATAATTGGTAAAATCTTCTTCAATAATTACGTTAGAAATACCTTTCTTTTGGCTGAGGTTGAACTTAAAATTGCTGATTTTTTCTTTAATTTCTTCTTTGGAAGGCACTTTTTGCCCATCTAAAGTGTCGAGTGCCAAAATAGAATTGATTTTCACCTTACTCGATGAAAGGTTTACCGAATATTTAAAAGTTCCCGAACCATCGAGGTTTAATTTTAGGTCGTCAATAATTTCAATGCAACCTGTTAACATAAACCCAAGAATTGCAAAGCATGCAATCATCCAATTTTTCATATCAATTCATTTAAAATCAGCAGCATGAATTTTAGCTAAAGTAATGTTCATTTAAAATTCACGGCACAAATGTATGCGATTTTGCAAACAAATATCAAACCACAAAAAAGATTATTGAGAATAAATGCTAAAAAATAAAAAATGTTAGGTTGCAATCTTGTTTTTTTTCTAATTTTGCACCCTATTATATTTAAAATTTTAATATTATGTCGTATTTGTTTACATCCGAATCCGTTTCTGAAGGGCATCCTGACAAAGTAGCGGATCAAATATCTGACGCTTTAATTGATAATTTCATGGCTTTTGACCCTACGTCGAAAGTGGCATGTGAAACACTAGTTACCACTGGTCAAGTTGTATTGGCAGGTGAAGTTAAAACAACTACTTATTTAGATGTACAATCTATTGCTCGTGAAACCATTAAAAAAATTGGTTATACGCGCTCAGAATATATGTTTGATGCAAATTCTTGTGGTATTCTTTCTGCTATACACGAACAATCAGCAGATATTAACCAAGGTGTAGAACGTGCTAATCCAGAGGATCAAGGTGCGGGCGACCAAGGAATGATGTTTGGATATGCTACAAAAGAAACAGATAACTACATGCCATTGGCGTTGGATATTGCTCACAAAATTTTGCAAGAATTATCGCACATCAGAAGAAACGAACCAGAATTGATTGGTTACTTACGTCCTGATGCAAAATCGCAAGTAACAATTGAATATTCTGACGACAATGTTCCTCAACGTATTGATACCATCGTTGTTTCTACACAACACGATGTTTTTGGTTCGGAAGAAGAAATGTTGAAGAAAATTAAAAATGACATTATTTCTATCGTAATTCCACGCGTGAAAGCTAAATTACGTCCAGAAATTCAAGGGTTGTTCAACGATAACATTACATATCACATCAATCCAACTGGTATTTTCGTAATTGGTGGACCTCACGGAGATACAGGTTTAACAGGTAGAAAAATCATCGTTGACACATACGGAGGTAAAGGTGCACACGGTGGTGGTGCTTTCTCTGGAAAAGATCCATCAAAAGTTGACCGTTCAGCAGCTTATGCTACACGTCACATGGCTAAAAATGCAGTTGCTGCAGGTTTGGCTGACGAAATGTTGGTGCAAGTTTCTTATGCTATCGGTGTGGCAAAACCTTGTGGTTTGTTTGTGGATACTTACGGAACTGCAAAAGTAAACATGACAGATGGTGAAATTGCAAATAAATTGAGCGAAATCTTTGATATGCGCCCTTATTTTATTGAGCAACGTTTGAAATTGAGAAACCCAATGTATTCTGAAACGGCTGCTTATGGTCACATGGGACGTAAAAACGAAATCGTTAAGAAAACATTTGTTGGACCAGACGGAAAAGTAATTGAGAAAGAAGTAGAATTGTTTACATGGGAAAAATTAGACTATGTAGATAAAATTAAAGCTGCTTTTGGTCTTTAATCAATAAATATTTTTTTGAGAAATCCTTCCCGAATTTTGGGAGGGATTTTTTTTTGGCACAATATTATACGTTTTAAATTGTTTTAAAATTATCCTTACTTTCGTTGTATGAAAATAATTATTGCCTGTTGTTTGTTGTTGCTCTCTTGTACAACTATTGCCCAAAAGCCCTTTGTTGGCAAATTGGTGTATTCGGTTGAAATTGCAGATACTGCTTTAACCAAATTATTTCCGCCCTCAAAAATGGTGATATACACCAACGATACCTTATTGCGTGTAGAAACACAAACAGCATCTTTGGGCGATCAAATATTGATTCAACACCTAGCAAAGCGAAAAGCCTATTTATTGGTAGCTTCTGCTAAGGGAAATTTTGCCATTCAAATTCCAGATGTTACCCCAAAAGCATCTAAATACACTTTTAAAAAAGGACGTGGCAAAAAAACAATTGCCGGCTTAAAATCAGCTAAATTATTGGTAACACATCCCGATGTAACTAACGAAATGGAATTTTTCTACAATAAAAAAATCAGTGCTAAATATTTGCCTGGATTTGAAACCTATCCTGGATTGCTTACCGAATATTATACTGTAACACAAGATGGCGTGTACCGTCATACCTTAGTAGAAATCAGTTACAACCAGCCTTCAAAAGACTTGTTTGGCGTTCCATCCGACTACCAGCGCATTTCCATGGACGATTTTGTGGATATTATGACAGGTGGTAAAGCAAAAGAAGGGGAGTAGGTTTATTTTATATTGAAATA
The DNA here is from genome assembly GCA_029558435.1 of Bacteroidota bacterium. The sequence goes on along the minus strand of JAKQEZ010000572.1, from coordinate 4,565 downwards.
AACAAAAAGAAAACCATCGACTTTACAATTGATGATTCAACTTCAATACTAAAAAACTATCTTTGTACAAAATTCAAGTAAAGAGTAATGGAGTACAATTATAATGCTATCGAACAAAAGTGGAGAAACCGTTGGGCAGAAAGAAAAACGTATCAAGTTGAACAAGATGCCAACAAACAGAAATTTTATGTGTTAGACATGTTCCCGTATCCTTCTGGAGCTGGTTTGCACGTTGGTCACCCACTCGGTTACATAGCTTCTGATGTGTATGCACGTTACAAGCGTTTGCAAGGTTTCAACGTGTTGCACCCAATGGGATACGATTCTTTTGGTTTGCCGGCAGAACAATATGCCATTCAAACAGGGCAACATCCTGAATTGACCACCAAAGAAAACATTGCACGTTACCGCGATCAGTTGGATAAAATTGGGTTTTCATACGATTGGAGTAGAGAAGTGCGTACTTCTTCGCCCGAATATTACAAGTGGACACAGTGGATTTTTATTGAATTGTTCAACAGTTGGTACGATAAAACTACCGATAAAGCAATGCCCATCAGTGAATTGGTGGCTACCTTTGAAAAAAACGGAAATGCTAACATCAATGCAGTAAGCGATCAAGAAGAGGTTTTTTCATCCGAAGAATGGAACAACTATTCTGAAGAAAAGAAGGAAGCAGTATTGCAAAATTACCGTTTAACGTATTTGGCAGATTCTTGGGTTAACTGGTGTCCGGCTTTAGGAACCGTTCTTGCCAACGATGAGGTGGTAAATGGTGTTTCGGAGCGTGGTGGACATCCAGTAGAACAAAAATTAATGCGCCAATGGTCAATGCGTATCAAAGCGTATGCAGAGCGTCTGTTGACTGGTTTGGAAGGCTTGGAATGGACCGATTCTATCAAAGATATTCAACGCAATTGGATTGGGAAATCAAAAGGTGCTTCGGTGCAATTTCAATTAAAAGACAGCGCAAATGCAATAGAAGTGTTTACCACCCGACCAGATACCATTTTTGGTGTTTCGTTTTTGGTGTTAGCACCCGAACATCCGTTGGTAGATAGCATCACTACGAATGAAAATAAAGAGGCTGTTGCTGCCTACAAACAAAATGCAGCGTTGAAATCGGAACGCGATCGTCAATCGGATGTGAAAAATGTAACCGGACAAATTACCGGAGCAAAAGCCATACATCCATTTACCGGTGCAGAAGTAGATATTTGGATTGCCGATTACGTGTTGGCTTCTTACGGAACAGGTGCTGTAATGGCGGTTCCTTGTGGCGACCAACGTGATTGGGATTTTGCAACGCATTTTGCCATTCCAATTAAAAATATTTTTGAAGACAAAGATATTTCAAAAGCAGCTTATACCGAAAAAGATGCTGTGATTGCCAACAGTGATTTTTTATCGGGATTGGAAGCTAAAGTTGCCATCGAAAAAGCAATTGAAGCCATAGAACAAAAAGGAATAGGAAAAGGAAAAACCAACTACCGTTTGCGCGATGCAGTGTTTTCTCGTCAGCGTTATTGGGGCGAACCATTTCCAATTTACTATAAAAACGGACTGCCACAAACCATTGCTGTTGAGCATTTGCCTATTGTGTTGCCCGAAGTAGAAAAATATTTACCAACCGAAGACGGACAACCACCATTGGGTAATGCCACTGTTTGGGCGTGGGATACTGTTGCTAATCAAGTGGTAGAAAATTCCAAAATCGACCATCAAACTGTGTTTCCGTTAGAGTTGAACACCATGCCAGGATGGGCAGGAAGTTCGTGGTATTTCTTGCGCTATACCGACCCAAACAATACCCAAGCGTTTGCTTCCAAAGAAGCGGTTGATTATTGGAAAAACGTAGATTTATACATGGGCGGATCGGAGCACGCAACCGGACACTTGTTGTATGCGCGTTTTTGGACTAAATTTTTGTTTGATTGTGGCTACATTCCATTTGATGAACCTTTCAAAAAAATGATTAATCAAGGAATGATCTTGGGAAGAAGTTCTTTTGTTTACCGCAACGAGCAAGGGAAATACGTTTCAAAAAATAAGTTGACGGGCAATGAAACTCCTATCCACGTTGATATTTCTTTGGTTGACAACGATAAATTAGACACAGAAGGATTTAAAAAATGGCGTGCTGATTTTGCCAATGCCGAATTTATTTTAGAGGATGATGGCAGTTATGTTTGTGGTTTTGAGATTGAAAAAATGTCGAAATCTAAATACAACGTGCAAACTCCCGATGAATTGGTAGAGAAATTTGGTGCCGATACATTGCGTTGTTACGAAATGTTTTTAGGTCCGGTGGAACAAGCAAAACCGTGGGATACAAAAGGTATCAACGGGGTGAGTAATTTCTTGCGTAAATTGTGGCGTTTGTTCCAAATAGACGAAAATGGATTAGCACATCTTTCTACCGATGCACCGAACAAAGAAAGTTTGAAAAGCTTACACAAAACCATTAAAAAGGTAAGTGAAGATTTAGAACGTTTTTCGTTCAATACGGTTGTGTCTAATTTTATGATTTGTGTGAACGAGTTGACCGAACAAAAATGCAACAACAAAGCCATTTTAGAACAATTGGTTGTTTTGGTTTCACCGTATGCGCCACATATTGCAGAAGAATTGTGGGAGAAAATGGGCAACGGAACAACATCGGTAACGCAAGCACAATTCCCTACATTTAACGAAGAATTTTTGGTAGAAAGCACCATCGAATATCCTGTTTCATTTAACGGAAAAATGCGTTTCAAAGCGGCGTTATCGGCTACGCTTAGTCCAAAAGAAGTGGAAGAAATTGTAATAAATTCGCCCGAAGCAGCTAAATATTTGGAGGGGAAAACACCTAAAAAAGTGATTGTAGTGCCAGGAAAAATTGTAAACGTAGTACTTTAAGCAAGTTGCAATTTGGTTGAGCAAATAACAAATTAGTTCAAAAATACCCAACAAAAAACCCGTTCCAACAAACAGAACGGGTTTTTTTGTTATTCTTTGGTAAGAATTATTCTTTTACCACTTTATTGGTACTCAATGTATTTCCATTTTCATCTGCCACTTTAAGCAAATAGAATCCTTTTGCCAATTCACTCGTTGGTAAATGCAATCTGTTGTAGCCTTTATTGAGTGTTACTGGGTGTTCAACCACATTTCCAGACACTCCAACAAATGAAAGAATGTAAGTTCCATCCATTTCGGCATTAAAATCAACAGTTAGTTCATCGTTTACAGGGTTTGGAAACAAGTTGATTTGATTTTTCATGGTGCGTGTTACCGTAATTAAATCGTGGTGCGTTACTGTTCCGTCAAAATCTACTTGTTTAAGGCGATAATAAGTTGTTGCGCCCAATGGTTTTCTATCCAACAATGAATAAGTTAATTTTTTAGTAGAATTTCCAGCGCCTTTCACACGTCCCACTGTTTCAAAGTTCACACCATCCAACGTTGCTTCTACCTCAAAATAATCGTTGTTTTTCTCGGTATTGGTCACCCAATTCAACTCATTTCCTAAGTCTGTAGGCGTTCCTGTGAAAGAAAGAAGTTCGACAGAGAGGGGTGATATACCTGAAGAAAATGTTAAAGTAAATGGACATTGTCCAACACCACTAACTTTATAACCATCTATCATGATATAATATTTTTTTCCTACAACAAGCCCACTAACAGTTGTAGATACACATGATAATGAACCACTGTTTGTTACTGAAAGACTTCCACCTCCACAAAGCGATGATGTACTTATTCCATTAGTAACTTGAATAATACCATAAATTAAATTAACTGATCCACTTCCACATGAAGAGCCTGATGGAATTTCAAAAATAGCTAATTGTACTCCGCTACCACTACAACCACCACAAAGAGAAAAGTTGATAGAAGTTGCATTAGCAGTAAATGTGTAAAACTCTGGATTTTCAATTGAAATACTACCACACATAGAACTTTGTGGCCAAAGACCTCCTGTAGTTCCGTTTGGTGCAGGATTATCAGCTGTCGTTCCTGAATAGGAGCCGTATGTTACAATTTCTGTGGCATTTATACAACTACCAGTATTATCACAATCCATACAAGAGATGTAAAATTGGCATGGGCCTCCAGTAGTTCCACAGGCATTATCAGAGTTTAAATTAATATATACAGTTGTTGATGTAGTTATTCCTGATGCAGCAGGTAATGTAAATTCATAATTGTTACTTGACCAACCAGCAACTAATTTTGGAGTCCCAGAAGTTCCAATAGTTATATAAGCACTACAAGTTGTATGAATGGTATATCTTTTACCTGCTTCCATTCCTTTTACTTGTATGTATTGCCCCATATTAAAACTTGTTCCATTCACAGAATTAATTGAAATAGGTGAACCATTTGTAGCGGTATTTCCATCTAAATGTGAGCAACCTACAGGTGTACAACTTCCTCCAGAAGTAATTTTTATACCTCCATTTCCTCCAGAATATCCAGTGGTGGTATTTGAACCGCCTGCTCCACCACCGTAAGCATTACCATTACTTGAACTTCCACCATTTCTTCCATCTCCACCAGTAGTTGCGCCATTACCACCTGTT
>JAKQEZ010000569.1 GCA_029558435.1 Bacteroidota bacterium | reverse complement strand
AAAATTCAGTTCTTTGTTTTACATTTGTTCGAGGCGAAGGTCGGTGGCACGGAACCCCGCACTACTTGTAGCCGGAGCCGTTATGGGCAAGTTTAAGAAACGACACAACGGAATGACACAAACAAGAGAACCACCAGTTTTTGACTCGTCTTGAAATTTAATACATATAACAAGACAACAAAATTACTTAACAGTGGACACCAAAACCACTATAAAAATGGGGCGAGACCGAAAAGCCAAACGAGTAGGAATTTTTAAAATTTAAAAACATAATAAAATGAAGAAGTTAATTTTTTTACTTATCGGGATTACATTCCTTTTTTCAAGTTGTGCAATTCACAGCGGATTGACAACAAACTCTAATAATCATACAACAGAAGTTGTGCTATCAAAGAAAAATTTCAAAGTTATTGAAAGTGTTCAAGGCGAAGCACAAGCAATGTATGTTTTTGGAATTGGTGGACTTTCAAAAAAAGCAATGATTGCAGAAGCAAGAGCAAATATGTTGTCAAAAGCAAACATTGTTGGAGGTTCGAAAGCAATAATTAATGAAACAGTTGAAATTAAACACTCTTTTTTCCCAATAGTGAGACTGTATAAAGTAACCGTTTCAGGACATATTGTTGAGTTTACGGAATAAGAAAACCAGCCCATAACATTGTATATGCGATAATTGCGGGGTTTCGTGGTGAATTTAATATTGTGCATATTATATACCTTTGTGCAAACTTGAAGTGACACTACCTTGAAATCCCGCAACTACGCATATACTTGTCCGTTGGCAACAAGTGTAAAAAGACAGACGACCAGACAGATACGATAGCGATAATAAATAACGAAAGAAAGGATTTAGCTTTTTGACAGGACAGTGCAAATTTGATGGAAATTTATTTTGTTTTTTTCTTCCCACCCGCAAAAAAGAAGAAAACCCCACCCACATTGCACACATTGGCAAGCCCCACATGCCAACTCTCAATCCAAAGCTTGCCAAAGAGTGCAATTTTGCCTACCCACTCGGAACTAACAACAGAAGTAGTACTTTTTATATTGTAAAACGAGATAAAAAATCTATTTTTGGGGATTCAATTCTAAAATCAATGAATAGAATAAAGGAAGTATTAGAAGAAAAAGGAATCAAGCAAAAATGGCTTGCTGAAAAACTAGGTAAAAGCTATAACATGGTTAATGGTTATGTGCAAAACAGACAGCAACCTAAACTTGAAATTCTATTTGAAATTGCTGAGATTTTAGGAGTTAAACCACAAGATTTAATAAAGGAAACAAAATGACAAGTATAGCACAAAGGCAAGAATTGCAAAATAAAATTTGGAAAATTGCAAACGAGGTACGTGGCTCAGTTGATGGTTGGGACTTTAGACAGTTTGTATTAGGAACACTTTTCTACCGTTTTATTAGCGAAAACTTTACCAATTACATTGAAGGTGGTGATGAAAGCGTAAACTATGCAAACTACCCTGAAAAGGATATTACACCAGAAATAAAAGACGATGCAATAAAAACCAAAGGTTATTTCATTTATCC
>JAKQEZ010000556.1 GCA_029558435.1 Bacteroidota bacterium | reverse complement strand
ATTTCACGTTACGACATCATCGAAGCGTTGAGTTAAAAACACGCTAATTGTGGAGTTTAAAGATCAAATGAATCAAATAGTCCGACTGGAAACTGTTCCACGTCGGATTATTTCTTTAGTGCCCTCACAAACCGAATTACTCCACGATTTAGGTTTGGAAGAAGAAGTGGTTGGAATTACCAAATTTTGCATTTTTCCAGAACGCTGGTTTCAAACCAAAAATAGGGTGGGGGGAACCAAAAATTTAGACATCGAAAAAATTAAAGCCCTTCAACCCGATTTAATTTTAGCCAATAAAGAAGAAAACATTGAATCCGAAATCAATCAATTAAAGCAATTTGCACCTGTTTGGGTAAGCGATGTTGAAACCTTGCAACAAGCCAATGAAATGATTTTAACAGTGGGTGAAATGGTGGGAAAATCGGTTGAAAGCCAGAAAATTGTAGCTGAAATTGAAGCGAATTTTAGTCGGTTGACCCATAAAAACAAGTGGACCTGTTTGTATTTTATGTGGAAAGACCCTTACATGGTAGCAGGAAACGATACGTTTATTACCGAAATGATACGCTATTGTGGTGGAATAAATTTGCAACAAGCCAATCGTTATCCGGTTTGGGAATTTCCAGAAGATAGTGAACCCGACGTCGTGTTGTTGAGTTCAGAGCCCTATCCTTTTGAGCAAAAACACGTTGCCTTTTTTCAAGAAAAATACCCCAATTCAAAAATTGTGTTGGTAGAAGGAGAATATTTTTGTTGGTACGGTTCCCGCTTGCGCAATGTACCTGCCTATTTTGAAGAAATAAACGAATTAATCCAACATTCTTAGCCCACCACAATTTTCATTTGGCACGAAATCAATTCGTTTTGAAGCGAATCAAAAACACGCCCTTCGATGAGGTGAATGGCATCAAACGTACTAAGAACAGTAACTTTGGTGGTTAATAAATCATTTTCTTTTGCTACGTTTTTAATTTCTACTCGCGTAATAGAGCCAATAAATCCCAGTTTTCCAGCTTCTTCACCTTTCTGACTGTTTACAAAACCAAATCCAGCAGCACAAGTTTGAGCAATATTTTCTAACAATGCCGATTCGGATAAAACACCATCTTTTAAGAAAATATTGGTGTTTTTTACCATAAATTGCGATTCAAAATTAGTTTCACTAGCAGCTACAAGTGTGTCAACCATCACGAATGGTGCACGTTGTGGAATGTATTGGGTAATGGACGAGCTATCAATTAACATACGAATAATTTGTGTGCAACAAATATACATTTTACAACACATTCTTAATAACTTGTTAATCAATTTTTAAAAAATGCCACTTTTTTGATGAAAGTTTTGTATATATTTACCAACTATAAATTAACTTATGAATATGAAAAAAGTTTACACGCTCTTAATGGCAGTTTTGAGCTTTAATGCTTTCTCTCAAACCACTACACTGTACAGTGATGATTTTGAAGGTGCATCTTCCTTTCAATTTCAATACTATCCTGTAAGTTCAGCTAACACATGGAAAATAGAGAGTTGTGCAGGAAATGGGACAACAAATTCTGGAACAAAAGCACTTTATACCTCAAAAGGTGGTGTTAATCCAGGTTGTGGTGTAAATGGAACAGAACAATATGCCAATGCACCTGCTTTGCCAAGTTCAACAGAACGTATTATTGCATTAATGAGCATTGATGGTCGATGCACGAATTCCCATTCCATTACGTTTGATTATAAATTGGATTTGACCGGAGCTAATAATTTAGTGGAGGTTGTTTACAGTTTAAACGGTTCGTTTTGGTATGTACAAGACACCATCGACAATTCAACCAATTGGAAACAGATGACTGTAGCGTTGAATGCTGCAACGGATAATAACAATTTTTTTGTAGGTTTCCGTTACATTTATTCGGATGCAACTGAAAATGGAAGTCCGCTTGCAATAGATAATTTCAGTGTAAATGGGTTAACAT
>JAKQEZ010000530.1 GCA_029558435.1 Bacteroidota bacterium | reverse complement strand
CACCAGTCATTGGGCTATAAAAGACCAGAAAAGGTGTACCGGGCGGCCGCTTAGATTTTCCTTTCCGCCCAATTGGGCGGAAAGGAAAATCCAGCTTATTTTTGCAATAAAGTTGTCTAAAGAAGGGGAGTATTTAAAAATTTAAAAAGCGGTCTAATTTTAATCTTACCCGATTTGTAGAACCTTCAGAACATATTTTACAGGAATTGTCAAAGGATGAAGTTTGTGAGATGTAGCTGAAGTATTCAGGAATTATAAGATTTGTATTAAAATCATAAAGTAAGAAATCGCCTGTAACTATTGCATTGTCTAAGCTTTCAGGTATAATTCCCATAGCACCATTTCTTGCATCAATTTTAGAAATAATGAATTGCCCTGTTTTAGCTAAGTATTGCTTTGAACCAATTTCATTTCCTTTTTTTAAACCCCTTAACTCAACACCTTGATGTTTTATTCTCAATTTGATTTGCTTGTATGTATCAAAGGGTTTTACACTAAACATTACCTGTTTAGAGATAAGCAATTCACTTAAACGATATGAACTTACATTCTTCATTTTGCTAGTGAATTTTCAGATAAAACGTTTTCAATTTCTTTCATTAAACTGAAAATTTTTTCTTCTCTTTCAATGATTGATTTAGCTATCTCGGCTGGTTCACGATATTCAAATTCACCTTTTCCATTTGGGTTTTTAATATCAAGGTTTACATTTAATAATTTTCCATTATCGTCAATTTGAACTATCTTGTCGATAGACACTTTCCAAGCATTATCGTTTTCATCTCTATTATTCCACCATTTTTTAAGCTCATCAAACTCTTCTAACTGAATTGGTTTTGTTTTGCTATATTTCTTCTTATCGGCAGGTGGTAAAAGTTCGTAATACCATATTTCTTTCGTAAGCTCGCCTTGTTGGAAAAATAAAAGATTACATGGAATATCAGTATAAGGGGCAAAAATACCTTCGCCTAACCTCACTATGGTGTGCAAATTAAAATCTTCAACCAATTGCTTTTTTACCCTTGCTGCAATGCCATCAGCAAACAGAGTACCGTGAGGCACTACAATGGCGGCTCTGCCGCCCTCTTGTGTTGGCTTCTTGCGTTTGAGTTTTCGCATTATCAGTTGCAAAAACAGCAAAGCGGTTTCTGTGGTCTGCTTATCATCGGGAAAGTTGTTCAAAATCCCTTTTTCTTCTTCGCCTCCGAAAGGTGGATTTGCTAAAACAATATCAACCCTGTCGTTATCGCTAATATCTCGTAAAGGAACACGTAAACTGTTTCCGCTATCAATGTTTGGATAGTTTAAACCGTGAAGCAATAAGTTCATTTGTGCCAACAAGTATGGAAGTGGTTTGGCTTCGCCACCAATAATTGATTTCTCCTGCAATATTTTTTTATACTCTATGGTTTTTGCCTGTTTCTTTAAGTGTTCAAAGGCTTCAACCAAAAAGCCAGCAGTTCCGCAGGCAGGGTCTAAAACCGTTTCACCTATTTTCGGGTCAAGCATTTCCACCATAAATTTCACAACAGGGCGAGGGGTGTAAAATTCCCCTGCATCTCCACTTGCATCTCGCATTTCCTTTAAAATGCTTTCATAAAGGTGGGAAAGTGAGTTTAGTTCTTCGTTGCTTGTAAAATGGATTTCATCAATTTTGTTTATTATATCCCGAAGCAAATAGCCGTTAATCATTCGGTTGGTGACACCTTTGAAAACAGTCGCAATTACATCTTTTCGTTCTGCTCCTGTTTCGCTTTGCAAGGCTCGTAAATAGTAGAACAAACCTGTTCGTTCTTTACCATCAGCCAGTTTTATTTTTTCGTTGTTCACAAATGCTAGCAAATCATCGCCTGTCAGGTTTTTATCTTTTGCCCAATCCCGCCAACGGTAAGGTTCTGCTATGACTGATCTGTATTTTTTCCCTTCTAATTGTGCGTTAATTTCTTGTAAATTTTCATTGTCATCCAAGAACTTTAAAAACATAATCCATGTCAACATTGGCAAACGGTCACCGTCTCCGTTCATACCTTTATCTTTCCGCATAATGTTACGGCAAGTTTTGATAATGCCACTTAAACGTTGTGCAGGAGTTTCAACAACAACTGGTTTCGCCTCTTTCTTCAGTTCTTTTTCATTTTTAATTTTTGCCATATTTCAGTTTATGCAGCCTCTGCGTATAATAAAGTTTGTAATTTTTCAATTGCTTCTTTAAACTCGTCTATTCCTCCAAATTCATTCACAATTTCAATAGGATTACCTTGTCGTGCAATGGGTTCAACCGAAATTATGTCAGGGCGGATTTGATTTAATCCATAATCAACATACTTCTCTAAGATTAAATTCAAAACGTTTCTTGCTCCTTCGCTATAATGAGCAAAGAAATCAGGTTTGTTTTTCTTTAATAAATCGGCTCGTTGTTTTCTTGTCAATGGTCTTAAGTCGAATGCCACAAAGCAAAGTAAATCAAATGGGTCAATATCTTGTCGCTTGGTTATTTCCATCAATTGGTCAATAGAAATACCGTTATTCTCCAATTCATCAATAATGTTTTGTCGTTCTTGTAAATTGTTCCATTTGCTCAGGAAATCATTCATTGACGGAAACATTGTCGTAATTTGCTCCTTTGCAAATTGAGTAAACTGAATTGTTCTTAGTTTTCCGTTTGCATCTAAAATCTGAACGCTTTCTGCAACAATAGAAACTTCACCTTCACTTAAATAATACTTTCTTCTTGGTTCGCCTCCGCCGCCTCCTGTTGGAACTTCGTCTGTATCGTCATCATCAGCCCAGTCCTCATTGTCATCTGCTGGTGTGTCTGGAATCCACTCATCGCCATCAATTATTTCGCCTTCATCATCAATTTCATCTTCGGTAATCAACGGTGGTTCACCATCAAAATCAGGGTCAGCAAAATTCCGTGTTGCACTTCCTGTATAATCTAATATTGTGAAAAACAATTTTTCTTTGTCTTCTCTTACTCTTGTGCCTCGTCCAACAATTTGTTTGAACTCGGTCATCGAGTTAATTGTTCGGAAAATCACAATGTTTTTACAAGTCGGAACATCAACACCCGTGCTTAATAATTTTGAAGTGGGTACAACTACTGGAATTGGTTCGTCTATGTCCATAAACCTACTCAAATGACCTTTGCCGATGTCGCCTTCTTCCGATACAATTCGAACAACATAGTCAGGATATTGCTGAACTAAATCGTTGTTTAAATTGCTTATTTCCCTGCGAAAATGGTCTGCGTGTTCTTGGTTTACACAAAACACAATAGTTTTATCAAACCTGCCGTATTTAACCATAAAGTTGTAAAGATGTTTTACAACTGCTTTAGTTCGTGGCAAATATGAAAGTGTATTTTCAAAATCGGGAGTTGTATAAATTCCATCAGGAATTAATTCACCGTTATCATCTCTTTGTCCTTCTTCGGGTCTGAATCCTGTTGCATCTGTTTCAGAAACTACACGATGCACCAAATAAGGTGCTAAAAAGCCATCCTCAATACCTTGTTTTAAACTGTAGATATAAAGTGGATTACCAAAATACGCATAAGTATCTTTATTGTCATCTCTTAACGGCGTAGCCGTTAAGCCAATTTGAACCGATGTATTGAAATAATCTAAAATCACCCGCCAGTTGCTTTCATCAGATGCGCTTCCTCTATGGCACTCATCTATAACGATTAAATCAAAAAAGTTTCTTGGTAGTTTTCGGAAAGCTCCAGCACGGTTGCTGTCCTCTGCCAATGATTGATAGGTAGAAAAATACACTTCTCTACTGCTTGGCAATCCTTCCTCAGGAACTAAACACCTTGCATCACCAAAAACAGAAAAGTCTTTTGCGTGTGGGTCGCTAACTAAAATACTTCTATCCGCAACAAACATTATCTTTGGTCGGCGATGTTCTCCCTTTGTATTCCAACGGTTATTCCAAAGTTTATATATAATTTGAAAAGCAACTGTTGTTTTTCCTGTACCTGTCGCTAAAGTTAATAAAGCCCTTTTCTTGCCTTCCAATACAGCTTTAACTGCTCGGTTAATTGCAATACGTTGGTAGTATCTGATTTCTTTGCCACTGGTTGCAAAGAATGGCTTTAAAAAAGTTTCTTGAATTTCAGGTTTTATTGGTTCTGATTTATTTAATCTGTTCCAAAGTTCAGTAGGTGTTGGATATTTTGAAATTTTTGATTCAAGTCCAGTAATAAAATCAAATTCCAATATTTCAGTTCCATTTGTCGAGTAGGCGAATTTAAGTCCAAGAATTTGAGCATAATCCTTAGCTTGTTGCATTCCGTCTGCCGCTAATTTGTATTTTTTCTTTGCTTCAACTATTGCAATCGGGAAATTTTGTGAATAACGAAGTAAATAGTCAAAGCGTTTTGCTTTCTTTCTTTTCGCCTTTCGTCCGATTACAATAATTTTACCGTCCGTAAAAGTCCGTTGCTCCAAAATCAAATCATCAGTCCAATCACTGGCGTATAGCTTTGGCAATACTTCCTTTCGGCAAGTATCCGCTTCGCTGTCGTCATCGTGAATATGTATAACTGGTTCTGTCATTTAATAATTTTCAATAAAAGTCGCAAATTACATAATTTTCTCGGGTGCGTTGGCAAGAAAACAACTCTTTTGCAAGCTGAAGCATCGGTTCGTGTGTCGGGGCTTGCAAATGTGTTGTTTTGTGCGTGGGCTGTTCATTATATCGTTTTCGTTATTCTGTCTTTATGTAGCAAATTGTCTGCTGTGTCGTTTTTTTAGGCTTGTTGGTAACGGTCCGGCTGGTAGGCGACGTGCCGTGCTGGACGGCTTTTCATTGAGCGATGGCCAACCTGCATGGCGCTTACCAGCCAGTTGTAAGCAGTTGTTCATTGTTTTCAATCCGCCTGAATTGATATTGTCCTTATCT
>JAKQEZ010000735.1 GCA_029558435.1 Bacteroidota bacterium | reverse complement strand
TGTGCTTTTTTTAAAAATTGTTTGCCCTTTTGGATGCTGATAATCAATTTTTAAAAAAAGCACAAACACAACACAGAAGAATCAAGCGTTTATTTGAAAAATGTCCAAAAGATATCAAAACGGTTCAAATCTTCTTCGATAGAATTTAACGTTTTGATATCTTTTGGACATTTTTCAAATAAACGCTTGATTCTTCTGTGTTGTGTTTGTGCTTTTTTTAAAAATTGATTATCAGCATCCAAAAGGGCAAACAATTTTTTTTCTTCTAACTCAAAATGATTTTTTAAATTATTGTGCCAAAACCAATCAACATATTTCCACATTTCATCAATTGGAGCATTTAGTTTTATTCCTTGCTGAATGTTCCAACTCAACGAACGTCCCAAATGATGGTCTTTACTAATAAGTTGTAAGACACTCAGTTCTTTCGAGATTTCATACGCCATGTTAATAATTATTAATGTTTAATTATTTTTATTTATACCAAATAAAGATAATGACATCAAAAATACATGATATTTAATAAAACTTGAAATAAAAATTTAAAAAAAATTAAAATTGTTTTTCTAACTCTATTGCTTTTGGAAACAAAATGTTATTCTCTAAATGTATGTGCAAATGTAAATCTGCTTCAAATTCTTTTAGCATTGAAAGCGTTACACGGTATGTTGTGCAACCATCTTCTGGCACTTCATAATTGTTTGTCAATTCTGCAATTCTTCTAAAACGTTCACCTTCTGCATTGTGATCGTGTTTCATGGCATCAATTGGGTTTTCTACTGTTCCAAAAGAAGATGCTTGCAAAGGTTGATTGCTATCTTTAGCTTTCACCATTTTGCGAATGAATGGAAATAAAATCAATTCTTCTTTTTTCATGTGTTGTGCCAAATCTCCAGCAGATTGATTAAACAATTCTTCTACTTCTTTCAATTCTGGGTGACGATCTCCGTGAACACGTGCAATTTTACTCAAATACGGAATAATTTCTCCCGTTTTTGCTTCAACATAGCGGTGGTGTTTTTTCTCCACATAATCAGCCAATAAATCCAATGGCCAAGAAGAATAATCGATGGAACCAGTACTTTGCGTTGCAGTTGCTTCGTTTAAATCGTAAACTACTTTACTTGCATCAATATTTCCTTGTTGACATGCTTCGTCAATGCTTCTGTTTCCATTGCAACAAAAATCAATACCATACTTACTAAATACAGCTGCAGCGCGGTAATCTTGCGCCACCAATTCTCCAACATTGTTTTTCTCTGTGATTTCCATAACTTACAATTTTTTAATACAAATTTAAGAATAAAACCCTTAATAAGATAAAAAAGTCTTATATAAGTTTTAAATTAAAAAAAAGGCTGCTCAATGTTTTGATACAGCCTCTTAAAAAAATTTAATCAATTAATACATTGATGGGAAATTAGCTGGATCTGCTTCGTGCATTAACCCATAAGCTGCCTCAACAATGTCATCGATACTTGGTTTTGAGAAATAATCGCCATCTGTACTATAAGCAGGACGGTGATCTTTTGCACTCACTGTTACAGGAGCTGAATCCAAGTGGTAATAACCATTTTGTTCAACTAAAATTTTGTCCAACATATATGCTGTTGCGCCACTGCTCACGTCTTCGTCAACAATCATCAAACGATTTGTTTTTTCCAACGATTCTGTAATCACATGGTGAATATCAAAAGGAAGCAATGTTTGAGCATCAATCAATTCAACACTGATTCCTAATTCTGCCAATTGTTGTGCGGCAACGGTGCATAAATTAAAAGTTGAACCGTAAGAAACAAGTGTCAAATCATTTCCTTCACGAGTGATTTCTGGTACACCCAATGCAATTTTAAATTCTCCAATATTGGAAGGATACAATTCTTTTGAACGGTAACCATTCAACGGTTCAATAACCAATGCTGGTTCATCGCTTTCCAACAATAAATTGTAGAAACCTGCAGCTTTAGTCATGTTGCGAGGCACACAAACGTGAATTCCACGAAGTGAGTTAATAATCATTCCCATTGGTGAACCTGAGTGCCAAATCCCTTCCAAACGGTGACCTCTAGAACTTACAATTAACGGTGCTTTTTGTCCGCCTTTTGTACGGTACTGCACAGTTGCCAAATCGTCTGACATGACTTGTACGGCATACAATAAATAATCCAAGTATTGAATTTCAGCAATAGGACGCAAACCTCTCATTGCCATACCAATTCCTTGTCCAATAATGGTTGCCTCACGAATTCCGGTATCCGAAACGCGCAATTCACCATATTTTTCTTGCATTCCTTCCAATGTTTGGTTAACGCCACCAATTTTACCAACGTCTTCACCAAAAACAAGCACTTCAGGATATTTTTCTAATAATTTATCGTAGTTATCACGCAATACAATTCTTCCATCCACCGATTCTGCATCTGCTGTATAAGTTGGTGCAATTGCTTCGATATTTAAAGCAGATTTTTTAGATTGAGAATACAAATGAGAACTATAGCGGTCGTAATTTTCATGAACACTATTTTGAATCCATTGTGCTAAAGTAGCACGTTGACTTGTTTTTTCATTGCGTGTAATGCGCAAAACTTTACGAGCTGTAGAAAGAATGTCTTTACGAATAGGATTCATCGCTTTTTCAAGCGCATCCACTTCTTTTTGAACAAATGCTTTATTGGAGCTAGATTCAGCAACTGCTTTTAACAATCCCATTGCAGCATCAAAATCAACTTTTAAGGTATCAGAAAAATCTTTCCATGCCGTGTTTTTACTATCTCTTACGTGTTTTTTTGCTTCTTCTTCAATGGCTTTTAAATCTGCTTCAACTGCTATTTTATTACCATCTGCATTAAAACTCAAAATCCACTCTTTGAATTTATTGATACAATCGAATTCTACTTCCCATTTCAAACGTTCTTCAGATTTGTATCGTTCGTGCGAACCAGATGTTGAGTGTCCTTGCGGTTGATTCACTTCTTTAACGTGTACCAAAACAGGAACGTGTTCTTTTCGGGCAATTGCAACTGCTTTTTCGTATGTTTCACACAAATGCGCATAATCCCAACCTTTGGTTACAAAAATTTCATAACCTGGGTTGTCTTTTGTGCGTTGCATTCCTGCCAAAGCTTCAGAAATACTGTCTTTTGTTGTTTGATTTTTACGTGTTACTGAAATTCCATAACCATCGTCCCAAACAGACATTACCATCGGAACTTGCAACACACCAGCGGCATTGATTGTTTCCCAAAACGGCCCCTCAGAAGTAGAAGCATCACCAATAGAACCAAAAGCAACTTCGTTACCTCCGTTTGTAAATTTTTTAAACGCTTCTAAATCTTTTAATGTAGGGTGATTTTTATACACTTTTGATGCCAATGCTAAACCTAATAAGCGCGGCATTTGTCCGGCAGTTGGTGAAATATCCGACGAACTATTTTTTTGTTTCATCAAATCTTTCCATTCACCATTTTTATCCAAGTTGCGTGTTCCAAAGTGCCCACCCATTTGTCGACCAGCAGTCATCGGTTCCACATCTTCATCTGTGTGTGCGTATAACCCTGCAAAATATTGTTGAACATTTAGCTGACCAATGGCCATCATCAATGTTTGATCGCGGTAATAACCAGAGCGAAAATCACCATCTTGAAATTGTTTAGCCAATGCAATTTGTGCCAATTCTTTTCCATCGCCAAAAATTCCGAATTTTGCTTTACCAGTCAACACTTCTTTTCTACCCAAAAGGGAAGTTTCTCTAGAAATGCAAGCTAACTTATAATCAGCTAAAACTTCGTTTTTAAATGTTTCAAAATCAAGTTTTTTAGTGTTTTCTACAACTGTTTCTTTGCCCATAGCTTTATTTTAAGATGTTACAAATATAGCAAAATTCCCCCCTTAAAATTTGAATGCAAACGATTAATTAGAGAAAATACACATTTTTAAACAGATTTCATAGTAAAAAGAACGTTAATTGGATATTTTGAATTTTAAAAAAGTGATGGCTGTAAAAAGAATTTAATAAAATATTAGAGATTGATTTTTAAAAGTTTATCTATTTGAATCTCAAGTCCAAGTTTAAATTGATGATTTCCAAATTCCTCAAATCCCATTTTTTTATAAAAAGCAATTGCAGGCTCGTTATTTTCCCACACACCTAACCATATAGTTGAAATATTTTTCAATTTTGAGACTTCAAAAATGGTGTTCATTATTTGTTTTCCAAATCCTTTATTTTGAACTTGTTTTAATAAATACAATCGTTCAATTTCAAGTGATTTTTTTTCATGATTGTTGGTGTATTTTTGAGAAAAATTTAGCTTAAAATAACCTGCTACATTTCCGTTTATTCGAATGAAGTAAAAACTAGAATCAGTATTATTGTACTCATTGCATAGATTTTCCAAAGACATGTTACTATTCAGGTATATATGCATGTTTTCGGGGGTGTTTTGATTGGAAAAAGTTTCAAAAAAAGTTAAACGACTAATGCGTTGCAGCAATTCTAGTTCGCTGGAAGTTACTTTATCGATTTGAAGTTGCATATTTTCCATATTTTCCCTTTAGCGTGTAAATACCCAATCATTTTCGGTTGATAAATTACTATCAAAACGATAATTGTCTTCGTTGTATTCTTTTAGTAATTCAGGGTTCTCAATTCTGTTTTTTACAGCGTAATGTGCCATTTTTCCACGTGCGTTTTTAGCATACATCATTACAACTTTGTATTCACCATTTTTAAAATCTTTAAAATGAGGAGTAATGATGCGATTTTTTATCTTTTTAGGTTGAATCGCCTTAAAATATTCTGTTGATGCAAGGTTGATAATTGCTTCATCAGTTGCTAATTCTTGCGTTAAGTAATTGGAAATTTTATCGTCCCAATAAGCATAAAGATTTTTAATTTTTGGTGAAATTTGCCATTTTGTTCCCATTTCTAATCGGTAGGGATATAGCAAATCTAAAGGTTTTAAAATACCATACAAGCCTGATAAAATGCGCACTTGTTGATTGGCAAAAAGAAAATCATCTTCAGAAAATGACGCAACGTTTAATCCTCGGTAAACTTCGCCCGTAAAAACTGTTGCTGCAGGTTTGCATTCATCGGTTAATTGAGTAGGGGCTATCCAATTTTTGTAACGTTGCACATTCAATTCGGCAATACTATCAGAAACATGCATCAACTGCATTAGTTCTTTATCTTTCAACGTTGCTAATTTGCTTGCCAATTTGGTTGCATCGTCTAAAAACACTGCTGTTGTTGGCGTTGGCGTTGGAATAGAAAGTGTTGTATCTATCGATTTTGCAGGTGAAAGTAAAATTTTCATTTCAATCAATTAAGGATTTGATACAAAGTTAACCTTTCTATACAATCGCAAAATGAAAACTGAAAATATTAAATTAGAACGATGGACAAGAAATGGTTCTGAACTGTGGAATTTTCTTCTTACAATTCAAGTTGATTCCCAACGATACTTCGTGTGAACCTCCAGATACTCCGTTGTTTAACTTGGAAGTTGTAACGTCGTAACTGTATCCAATTCTAAACATTCCGGTATTGATACCAATGGTTGTAATAAATGCATCGCTTGTACGGTACCAAACGCCAGCAGTGAAAATACCATATTTAACATACATACCAATGTTTAACTCTTGAAAACCACGTTGGTATTGATAAATAACACTTGGCATCAATGAGGTAGTGTTGGTGTATTTAGATTTTGAACCCAATGCAATGTTGGCTCCAGCATGTGCTGTGTAGCGAACAGGTAGTGGACTTTTTCCAACAATCATCGATTCGTTAGGCATGTTTAAGTGATGAACAGCAACTCCAAAATAAAAAATATCAGAGTAACCTACAATTCCAGCGGATGCGTCAAAAAAACCTTTTGAACCACCACGTGGAACGTCACCCGTTTGATAAATAAACCCTTTGCGTGGGTCAATCATATCACCAAAAGTCAATTTATCCCAATCCAAAAACTTTTGATACCACGCAGCACGCGCCCCAAAAAGCAAAGAGAATTTGCGTGTTACATTTAAGTGATACGAATAAATTAAACCAATCATTGATGTTTGAATGGTTGCTTTACCTGTCATATCGTGCGTTGCCAAAACACCAATACCACCCGAAATCTGCTTGAAATATTGATCGTATCCTAATGCATAAGTCACATAATTTCCAGACAAACTTGGCCATTGATTTCTATAATTAGCAGCAAAACGAGCACAACCGTGTGTTCCAGCCAAAGCAGGATTCAAATAAATAGGGTTGGAATAAAACTGCGTAAATGAAGGGTCTTGAGAATATGAATTTACAGCACAAACTACAAATGATACCAACACCAAAAAAATCTTTTTCATATTCATTATTGAGTTAAGTATTGTAAAAATTACTAGTCTACTTTTTCGTAAAATTAAAGAATAATAATTGCAAGTAACTATTTGTAACTGTTTTTTTTGAGTAAGATAAGTAAAACCGAGTTGTGAATTATCAAAATCCACTTCTGAACGAATATTTATTTTATTTTAACCAAGTGTTAATTTTTTTTTCACCTTTTTTAAAATTTCAATCATAATAATACCTATATTCGTCATAAAACGAAGTAAGAATTTAATACACATTAATATGACACCAACTCGATTATTTGATTTAGTTTACAATCAATTAAATGATTATCCAACAGACCAAATGTTTGTTACCAAACGCAATGGTAAATGGGAGGCTATCTCCACCAAAGAATTTGTTGAACAAACCAAATTAGTTTCTCGAGGTTTAATTGCGTTGGGGGTTCAAACGGGTGATCGTATTGCTGTTGTTTCTTCCAATCGTGTGGAGTGGAATATTATGGATATTGCCATTCAACAAATAGGTGCAATCATGGTTCCAATTTATCCCAATATTTCAGAAAATGATTACAACTATATTTTTAACAATGCTGGTATAAAGTTGAGTTTTGTTGGTACAGAAGATTTATTTCAAAAAATTTCACGTATTAAATCAAATGTTCCATCGTTGGAAAACACCTATACATTTGATGTGGTTAATGGAGCTCCTAATTGGAAAGAGGTTGCTCAGTTAGCTAATTCTATTGATGAAGCAGAGATTTTAAAAAGAAGTGATGCGATTAAAAACGAAGATATAGTTACCATTATTTATACTTCTGGAACTACAGGAAATCCAAAAGGAGTAATGTTAACACACAATAATATATTATCAAATGCATTGGCGTGCGAGTCGCGTATTCCTGCCGATCGTTACTCTCGTGTTTTAACATTTTTACCTGTATGTCACGTGTATGAGCGCATGTTGCACTACTTATATATACGTATGAGCGCGTCGGTGTATTTTGCAGAATCGTTGGATACAATTGGAGAAAATATTAAAGAAGTAAAACCAGATGTATTTACAGCTGTACCACGTTTGTTGGAAAAAGTATTTGATAAAATTATAGCCAAA
>JAKQEZ010000516.1 GCA_029558435.1 Bacteroidota bacterium | reverse complement strand
GGCGAGGTGTTTTTAAGTTCTTCAATCATTAAAGGGCAATTTGTGATTCGTATGGCAATTCTATCATTTCGCACTAAAAAAGAAACCATTGATAGGGCGGTAGCGATGATTGAACGGTGTTTGCAAAAAGTAAAATAGTTGAAAAATTTAGCTTTTCTCTTTTTCAAAAAGGTGGTAGGTGTAAACCGTGTAGGGAATGATTTTTTTAGCAATAAAAACCGCTACAAAACAACAAAGTGTAAGCGGTAGTGCTAATTGGTAACCATTTGGAACGATGTTGCTAATCAAAACGATGGTAGTCATGGGCGCATTGATGGATGCTGCTAACATGGACGCTCCACCAACAAGTGCAAAATTGAGCATTATAAAATTTGTGTCGAAGTAAGTGTTGCACAATTGCGCAAACAGAATTCCTAAAAAAGCACCTGCCACAATGCTTGGAGCAAACACACCGCCATCACCACCAGCACCAAGAGTAACAGCTGCTGCAAGTGGTTTAAGTAGGGCTAATAAAAACAATGCAATTAATGAAATACCACCGATTTTCATACTATCACCAATTACGTCATGAAGTCCTTTGTAGCTATCTCCATACAATTGTGGAAAGATAAAAAGTAATACTCCAACTATTAGCGAGCCTAGCACAACGCGGTAGTAATCGTTAGGAAGTTTAGAAAACAATGGTTTCATGCGAGTTACCAATAGTGTGAAATATGCAGAAAGTGCTCCGCCCATGCAACTTAGAACAATGAAAAATGGAATTGCCATCCAGGTCCAATGGGTTATTTCATAAGGTAGAATGCGGGTATCGTCAATAAAGAAAATGTAGATACTTGCAACGGCTACTGCGGTTGTACAACTGATGACTATTGTTTTGCTTAGTTTTCTAGCAATGACTTCAATGGCAAACAACCAACCTGCCAGCGGACTTGAAAATAATATAGCAACGCCTGCCGCAACTCCTGCACAAACAATCTCGCGTTTGTATATATGTGCCGAGATATTGCGTTTATACATATTGTTTCCCAAAGCTGCTGTTGCAACAACTGTAGAAACTTCAATTCCCGTTGAACCGCCAAAAATCACGGTAAAAAAACCATTCAAATAATGCGAGGGAACTTTATAAAAAGGCAAATGTTCTTTTCTATCATCCAACGTTTTGTAAATCTCGGTAATCCCTTTATTCTTTTTGTTTTTAAAAAAACTAACACGTAAAAAATAGATGATGAAAATACCAATGAGTGGTAAAATAAAAAACAAATAAGTAGAGGTAGAAAATGCAGTATGAATGAGTTGGTGTTCAAAAAAATCGGTAATAAATTTTAGAGATACAGCAAGTAGAGAACTTAGTAAACCAACAAGGGCAGCATTTAAAATTAGCTTGCCATAATTGTGATATACTATTTTCTTACGTTGGTTCATAGACTAAACTCGATGCAAAAGTAAGGTGTAGAACTCTAAAAAGAAAATGATTCTTTATTTTTTTGATTGTAGTATCGAATTATTTCTTACGTTTCTTCTTCGGGATTTTTTCGTTGAAACGATAACCAAATTGCATGCGCATTGAATAAAAAGTTTGGTTGTATTTTAACTTATCGTATCCAATGGATTTGGTATCAACATCAAACAGAAACATCACAAAACAGCGTGGAACATTGTAGCCAAATGCCATTTTAAAATCATAGCGCAGTGTTACAGCCCCCAAAACGGTTGGTGTGCCATCAATTGTATAGGATTTGAATTGCAACATGGGACCCAAACCAGCCATTATTCCAAATTGAAATGTTTTGTAGCGCGTCACATAACCAACACCTGGAAGAACTCCCAACTCAACAGCACTAAAAACAGTTGCTCGTGTTTTGGAATAGGTAGAATCTTGCAACATGGGTGGAATTATTGGTCCAACTTTATTAGCAATTCCATAAAAATCCAAGCGTCCACCCAAATACCACGTAAAAGTTGGTTTATTGAAAACACCTCTGTTGCCTGTAAAAGCATCCATTTTGTAGTGTTTATTGTTGATGTACCACATTTTTGCAGAAACATTGAACACGTCTATTTTTTGTCGGGTATCGTTGGGCAATTCCTTGGAATAGGTTGAATCCCATTTGTATACATTCATTAAAGCGTAGTTGGTATAGGCTCTAAAATCCCATTCCGAAAAAAAGCGTTTGATAGAAAATCGGAAACCTAAATCGTAATAATTCGATTTTCCGTAGTGTTTAACCGGTATAAAATTACCAATCACAGCAAAACCTAAGCGAAAAGCAAACCAACTGTATGAAGCTCCAATACCCAACATAATTTTGTTGTTGTGACGAAATTGAAGTTGTTTAACATCTTGACTAAAAGGATAATTGAAATCTAACGGAGCTGCTGTAAATCCAATGTCTGCAAAAATTATTGGACGATAACGATATGAAGTGTAGGGAAGTGAATCACTTTGCGCCCAAAGTTGATTGGTTAACAACCATAACCCTAAAATCAGTGTGAATTTTGCCCTCAATTTTAAAAATATGCGCCAAAATTAATACTTTTCTAATTGCCAACTAGTTAAAATTGATTTTTTTGAATTGCAACGGTTTGTTTTTATTTAGCTACCTTTGTAGCTCTTAAATAAGCAAATGGCTTCAGATAACTTTGTAGATTACGTAAAAATATACTGCACTTCCGGAAATGGAGGTGGCGGTTCAACGCATTATAGAAGAGAAAAATACATCCCCAAGGGCGGCCCCGATGGTGGTGATGGAGGTAGAGGTGGACACGTAATTGTGCGTGGAAACAAACAAATGTGGACCTTATTG
>JAKQEZ010000514.1 GCA_029558435.1 Bacteroidota bacterium | reverse complement strand
TTTCCATTTTGCTTTTATTCATGTGTTAAACTTTTGTGCTACTATGCCTGCCCTGACAGCAAGCCGCTGGGGCGTTATATGAAATGCCTTGCTAACCGTTTCCAATTGAAATTCCGTGAAGGAAAAACAAAAAGAAAAAAGCCCCAGCACTTTTAAAATAACGTAGTTTGTTGTTTATATTCATTGAATTTCTCTATTGCTTTATTAAAGTATTCCGTGTCCTTTTCGCAAATATCTAAATCAAAACCTTCTTTATCACAAGCCCTTGCAATAGTCATACTGCCTCCGTGTGTATCAAGTATTTTCATTCCTTTTTCCGCAAACTTGATTAATGTATTTCTGTATAAATCAACTGGCTTTTGTGTTGGGTGTATCTTTTCATCTGTTACACTTGTTTTGCCTTGCAAGTTTCCATAATATCGGTAATCAATACACACGGCAGGTTTTTTGAATGAAGTCCAAGCAAGTTCTCCATCCGCAAAATTCGGCACAGGGTTTTGTTTATACCAAAAAATGAAGCATTGAGTAGGTGGTAAGTCAAAGTAATTGCCACCCCAAATAATTTGGTTTTTGCTTACTCTAAATAGTTGCTCAAAATATTCATCGGTTGGTATTTCTTTGTCCCAGTCTTTTTTGCCATTCTTTGTATAGCGTTCTTTTACTTTAATTCCACTACTTCCACGTTCATAATCACTAAATCCTATTCCGTATGGTGGGTCTACTATTGCTAAGTCATAGTATTGGTCGGGTTTAGTTTTCATAAACTCAATACAATCTATATTATAAAAATTTATTTCTGCCATGGCTTTTTTTCTTTTTGTTTTTCTGTTTAGTGTTTCAATTCAATTTTTGTTATAAATAAGTCGGCACTTCATATAACACGGGTTTGGCAAAATGGCTTTCCAACACACAAGCCAACACACAAAAGCCACTTCGCCAAGCCCCAGACCGTTAGTGGCTATTTTGGAAAGACCGTAATAAACCGACAATTTTATCTTTTCCTACAGGGTTCATTGAATGACAATAATAGTTTGGAAGTTGCAAATTATTATCC
>JAKQEZ010000483.1 GCA_029558435.1 Bacteroidota bacterium | reverse complement strand
AAGAAGCACTGATTACCATTGCTGTTCTTTTCGCAAGGTTTGAGAATTTGTTCTTTTTGTCCATTTTTTTGTCTTTTTATATGTTAAACATTCCTGTCAAGTTTTCGGGTGCTAAGTTAATAGAATTTCCGATAACGGTTTCGGGCTTTGCGTTCGGGCGGGTTTCGGAGCACAAAACTTTCAACCTGCACAAAAGCTAAATAGAAGCACAAAGCTTCAAGTTTGCACGTCAGCCCGCCTGACGCAAAACCCGTGTTAGCGGTAGGTTTTCTTTTTTGTCGTTGTGTTTCGTTTGTAGTCATATGCAGTTGTGCCAAGTTGTTGTGTCTTTAGAGCCTCTAATAATTCTAAATTGTCCATTACCGTTGAATGCTACAATTAAATAGTTTCCTCTTTGCCAAAATCCTTTTGCAACCGCAAGGACATTGTTCCAGTTCTTGTTCAGTAGAGGTTGGTGGTCTGTTGGATTTGGATGTCCGGGTGAACTAAATTCTTGTTTACTTGTCCCGGTTACAACTGTCCAACCTGAAATTTGAAAACTCCCTTTTGATATAGAATTTTTAAGTCCAACTGCATAAGCTGGTTGAAGTGTTTGGTAATTATTACTTACAGCCCAAGTTGTCCGAGTAGCGTTGTAAGGACTTATGCCCTTCGTCAAAGCGTTTTGAATTGGAAAAATAAATACGGTATCGTATGCTGTCGTTGGATTAACAAATTCAGCTGCCATTGCATCTAAGTCGTCAGGTAATAGTCTTGAAGAGTTTGGAGGACTAACTTCGTTTAATGTTTCTCCGTTTTGCGATTCTGAAAGCCCGTCAAATATTGCGGATTCAATGAAGTCAGCAACATTATTGTCGGTCGGCAAGTTATGTGCAAGGATAATCCATTCAACATCTTCATTATTATTCCAAATGTCTAAGATACGAATGACCTTACTGCTCATTTGTTTAAATGGCACTGAAGAATTTAAACAATTGTCTGCCTCGTTGAAATGTTCAAACACTCTGTCATTGATACCTTGTCCCACATAAAATATTTTTCCGTCCCTTGGGTCACGCAATGCATAAACATATTTTCCAAGTTTTTCTTTTTGTAAAATGTCAAATGCTCGATGAGTATTCATTTATACTGTTATTGTTGGTCACTTTATTGTTAGAACTGACGGTCGTTAAACTTACCGCTAACGGTTTGGGTATTGCCGAAGGCGGGGAGTCTTAGCACAAAAGTTCAATAGAATTACTGCTGTTGAACCTTGTACAAATGTCCAATCGAAGCCGTTCAGCCCCGCTTTTGGCAATACCTTGTTAGCGGTTCGGGCTTTTTGATTTGTTTTAATTTAACCATTCTTTACGCAATATTGCAAAAATGACATCATCTGTCCAAACACCATTAATAAATAAGCTTTCAATAAAATGGGCTTCTTTTCTCATTCCAATACGTTCCATTAAACGGATTGATTTTGAATTTTTTGGGTCAACGGAAGCGATAATACGATGTTTTTGATAATCCCTAAATAATATATCTAATACTATCTTTAATGCTTCTGTTGCATAACCTTTCCCTTGACTAGCTTTGCTTAGTGTGCAACCGATTTCAACCTGCTTGTTATCTTCATTCAAAAAATGGATACCTATATCGCCAACAACATTTTGATTTAATTTTTCTATGATAATTAGTTGAAACCAAGTATTTGGTTGATTAAATTCTTTGGCTGAATTAGTTATAAACATCTCTACTTCTTGAAGCGTTTTAGGAACAAAACCTTGAAATTGGTTTGTTATTGCGTCAGAACGATAGGCAAAAAAATTGAATTTGTCATCTGTCTTGATAGGTCTTAATAGTAAATTCTCAGTTTCTATATTCATTATATTCTATAATAAAAAATTATTTAAAAATTAATACTTTTAGTTGTTAAACACGTGAATAAAAATGTCTAATTGAAATATTTTTTAGAGGAGTCTGATTTTTAATTAAACATTATTTGCTATAAACTATATTATAAGTGATTATTTGTAATCCGTTTTCATAGATTGAATTGTCGATAAGTTGTAATTTGTGTTTAGTATTAGATTGTCCAAAAAGTCGTACTCCATCTCCTAATATTAACGGATTAATTTTCAATTTTAAGACATCAATTTTTTGATTTTCCAAAAGCCAACCAGCAAATTGTCCACCACCACACAAGTAAATGTCGGTTCCTTCACTGTTCTTCAATTTGTCAATTTCTTTTAAGTCTAATTTTTTTATTTCTACTTGTGAGTTAAGCTTTTTTAGTTCCAAATTATCGGAAAATATGTAATGCTTCATATGCGAATACGTAGGAGAAGGTTCACCTGGTATAACACCAAACTTGTATCCGAATTCATAAGTTGCTCTTCCCATAATGACGGTGTCATATGATTTTAAATCATTTAAATATTTATTAACTCCATTTCCTGTATATATAAAGTTACTGACATCATTATTTAATCCCGAGATATATCCATCAATTGAAGTTGCAACGTAATAAACTATTTTTCTCATATTTATTGTTTTTAAGTTGGAATTTTTAGGGGGTACAGTTTGTAGCCTGACCGCTAACGGTTTTGGTATTGCCGAAGGCGGGGATATTTAGCACAAATGTTCAATAGAATTACTGTCGTTGAACCTTGCACAAATGTCCAATCGAAGCCGTTCAGCCCCGCTTTTGGCAATACCTTGTTACCTGCTGGCGTTATTTCTGTTTTAATAACCATTTAATTAATTCGTCATTATCCACAATACTCCACGAGTGTGGATGTCTTCTATTGTCAGGTTTTCTATAACCTTTATTTTGTGTTGTTATTAATTCAGCTTTTTGATTTCCAAGTCTATTTAATTCATTAATCATTGCTGAACATTCGGTCGCATTCATACTTGTTAAGTCCGCTCCACGTTCTTTTAACCACCAGTTTATGTCGGGTTCTGTATAAATCCTTAAAGGCAAATTGATTAGCTTCTTAATTGCAGTCTGTGTGGTGTCTGAAAATGAGTAAGGTGAAAGATTATGATATTCGGTAAGTTTCGTGTTTGGATTTCCACCTGTTTCTTTTTCAAGTCTGTCTACCATATAAATATTCTCTTGATTGGCTTCATTGTCTTTTGAAAGTCTAATATCTCTTTTTGC
>JAKQEZ010000482.1 GCA_029558435.1 Bacteroidota bacterium | reverse complement strand
GACACAAAGACGAAACAGGAAAAATTCATCATACAATTGGTGTTTATTATGTTTCAAAAAGCAATCTCGGTGCAGGTCAAAAAGTTGGAGAATACACAGACTTTTCATTTTTAGACCCGAAAAACTTTGACAGTTTTATTGACAAGGTTAAAACCTTGCAATTGACACCAGAAGAACTTGACAAACTAAAAGAACAGCGAGAAAAGGAAATTGACCTTTGCCTTGTAAAACTAAACAATGACATTTACCAAAATGAAAAAGGTTTAGGTGAAAATGACCGTGTTTACTTGGTTGCAGCTTCAATAATTGCAACTCTTGGAATACCCGGAAAAGTTGCACCACTTGAAAAATCAGATTTAAAATCTTCAACCGAAATTGGCAACAAGGACGGTGACATCATTGTAAGAAAAATCAAGGCATTTTTAGACAACAAGGAAATTCCAGTAGAAAAGAAAAATCTAATCCTTAGAACTTTAGAAAACACATTAACAACCGAAAACATCAACAAGATTGAAAACGGAGAAAGCCAACTAAAGAGAGTTTTCACCAAAATTGTTGACGACTTAGGTATTTATTACAAAATCGGTTTAACAACAGATTTTACAGGAAAACTATTCAATGAAATGTACGGTTGGCTTGGGTTTTCTCAAGACAAGCTAAATGATGTTGTACTAACGCCTTCCTATGTTGCCAATTTATTAGTAAAACTTGCAAGAGTAAACAAAGATTCTTATGTATGGGATTTTGCAACAGGTTCAGCAGGTTTGTTGGTTGCTGCAATGAACGAAATGCTAAATGATGCAAAGCAAAATATCAAATCGCCACAAGAATTAACACAAAAAGAAATCAAAATTAAAACCGAGCAATTGCTCGGTTTAGAGTTGCTTTCAAGTGTGTATATGTTGGCGATTTTGAATATGATTCTAATGGGTGACGGTAGTTCAAACATTTTGAACATTGACTCAATCAAAGACTTTGACG
Organism: Bacteroidota bacterium; assembly: GCA_029558435.1. The sequence goes on along the minus strand of JAKQEZ010000482.1, from coordinate 953 downwards.
GAAAATATGGATTTGGAAAAACTGATAGTAAGTTCCCTGCGGACGCTTTTATTCTAAATCCCAACTATTCAGCTTTAGGAAACGGAATGAACTTCGTTGAAAAAGCATTAGGAATGATGAACAAAGGTTATGCAGCTATAATCATTCAAAACTCTTCAGGTTCAGGAAGAGCAAAAGATTATTGTAAAAGAATATTAGAAAACAACACCTTAATTGCAAGTATAAAAATGCCTGTTGATATTTTTATTGGCAAGTCAAGCGTACAAACCAATATATATGTCTTTAAGGTTAACGAAAAACACCACAAAGATGATGTTGTAAAGTTCATTGACTTTTCAAATGATGGATATACAAGAGCAAACCGTAAAAAAGGAAGTAATAACCTTAGAGATACAGACCAAGCCAAAGACCGATATGATGAAGTTGTAAACTTAGTACGTTTTGGAAAGAGTAAACTAAAAATATTTTCCGAAAAAGAATACTATGAAGGTACAGTTGACCCAAAAAATGGTGCGGATTGGAATCAATCAGCACCAGTTGACACAAAACCTACATTACAAGACTTTAAGGCGACTGTGAGTGGGTATTTATCTTGGGAAGTAAGCACAATATTAAAAGAACAAAACATTTTAGGTAAAAGCTTGGGAAAGTAGAAACCCCACTCAACGAAAAACTAAAAAATGTTGAGTGGGGTGAATATAGAATTGAAGATGTTTTACAATGGCAACCTCAAAAAGAAATAGACCCACTTAAGCTTGAACAATTAAAAGATGAAACAGAGCCGTTTTATCCTTTTTATGGTCAAGCTACTATTGATAATGGGATAATTTCTTACAATCAACTCACTAAAGCTGTTTTAAATAATTCAGATGGGAAACCAACAATTTTAATTCATTCAAACAATCAGAATATAGTTTATTTAGAAACGCCTTTTTATCTAAAAGACGGTCACG
>JAKQEZ010000481.1 GCA_029558435.1 Bacteroidota bacterium | reverse complement strand
AAGAAGCACTGATTACCATTGCTGTTCTTTTCGCAAGGTTTGAGAATTTGTTCTTTTTGTCCATTTTTTTGTCTTTTTATATGTTAAACATTCCTGTCAAGTTTTCGGGTGCTAAGTTAATAGAATTTCCGATAACGGTTTGCGGCTTTGCGAAGGTGGCGTTTTTCACCACAAAACTTCATTCGAAGAACTAAATTTTGATTAACCACTTCACTGTCATACGAAGCACTGAACCGCCACTTTTGCAAAACTGCTGTTATCGCTTCGGTGTTCTTTTCGTCCATTGGTTTATCGGTCGTTTTGGTCGTGCGTTGGGACAGACACACTCTTTGCCAAGCTTTGGTTTGAGCCTTGGTTGGTGCGGCTTGGCAATGTGTGTGGCTGTTGAGCGTTGGCATTATTCAAACATTTTGTTAAAGTCCTTTGTAAAATAATCTCTTACTGATTCGTTTACGCCTGTCGGTTCGTTGTAGAAAAACAAGTCAATTTGAACTTCTTTGTTTTGGTACTTTATTGTATGTCCATTGAAAATATTCTCATATCCTTTTGCTTTATCTTCTGCGTTACCTGTTCCTACCACATTACCTTTTGGGTCAATGAATTTTATAATTAGTTTGTCGCTGTCTTTTGGTTTTAACCAAAAAACAAAGTCAGGAAAGAAGTTTCTATATTCTTGTTCTCTAGTGTCATAATAAGGTATAGAAACATCATCTGTTGTCTGGTCTATTTTTGAGAAATACCACCAATCGTATTTTTCAAGTTTGTCCCGATTTTCTTGTAGTTTCTTTAAAAATTCTACTTCTGAAGGAACCCAAACAATGTGTTTAAAAAGTTGTTTGTGTGCTTCTGATGTGAGTATGATGGGATTGTAGTAATGTTCTACTAAAAAATCTGTGTTTAACTCAAGCTTCAAACCGTTGTACGAATAGTTGTTTGGTTTGTCTTTACTGTTAAATAAGTCAAGTTGTTCCTGTAATTGCTGGTCGTTTAGTTTCTTTGCGGTGTATGCTGCAACTATATCACTAACTGAACTATATTCTGATTTACTTCCTTTTATAGAATCAATTATCGCTTGTTCTAAAAGTTCAAGCTCGTTGTCAGGAAGATTGGCAGCTTCAATTTTCTCAAAGTGGTTTATTTCCGTCAATACTGGTTCAAATGATTTCAGGCGTTTAGGTTTTTGATTGAAATGTTGATTTAGAAGCAATAAATTGTCAATTGGTTTGCGAATAGAACGAGAAACGGAAAAATTGAAATTTGTTTCAACTCTAATTTTTTCTAAAGTAGTTACTAATGTTTTTGAAACATTGATTGGTGATTGCATCAAAACGATTTTGTCTTGGACTCCTGCACTTATTCCAACGAATTCTAAAAGGTCGTTGTATTCATCACGGTTTATTGAATACGCAGGAATTTCTGCAATTACTTCTTCGTATTTCGGTATAAGTAATTCTTGAGGAATGACTGTTTTAGAAATGTGTTTAACAATTTTCCAATCGTCAGCATCTTTTTCTCTGCTTAGATTTTCAGTAATATTTTTTATTACTTCCTTTTTTGTAGCAAACAGAAACAAACTTTCTAAAGGTAAATTTCTTTTTAGAATGTCGGCTTTAGCTTTAATGTCTATGCACCTAGATAGTGTTTCAGTTTCTTCTGGATTTACAATGTAGTCAAGTCGTTTTCTTATTCCTGAAACTGGTTGAATTCTAACACCACGACCTATTGCTTGAAGAACAAATTTTTGTGCTCCTTCGTCAACTCCAATGTTAATGAAATTAACAACATTTGGGCGATTACTGTCCCATCCTTCAGTAAAAATTCTTGAACCCAATAAAATATTGATACCGCTATTTTGTGAGTTAATTTCTTTGAAATATGATTTTGTTAATGGTGTTTCTGTGTATTCGTAATTATCCAATACATTATCACTCCATTTGGTGGCATCAGAAGCAACTAACAAACAAAAATGTTGTCCTGCTTCTGCTGTTTTAAGTCTGAAAGCGATTTCCCTACTGTTGTTTAAAATTCTCGTATATTCAATTTTGCCAAATGATGATGCATTGAAAACATACTTTAGTATATCTTCTTTACTTATGTTTTCTATAATTTGAATAAAGGAAGATGGAATTTCTGCTGTATTGAATTGATAGGTTTTATGAATAATCAAGTCTGAACTTAAAACTTCCTTTGCTTTTTCAATATCATAATTTCCTGATGCAACTACAGCCAATTGTTTAAAGAATAGTTTTAATTCTGCATCTACTGTATTTACTTCATTGGCAATTGTAATCAATAAAGGATTGTGGTACAAATCAGGATGATGTGTTTTGATATATTCAGCTTCTTTTTTAATTGCAGTTAAAACCAATAAAGATTTTACTACCATTTCTGTTTTTTCTGTTTCTGAAAAATCACCTTTGTTTTTGTTCCAATTTTTATATTCTTGCCCGCTAATAGTTATATGCTTACCATAACCTGTTTCAATGAATTTTTTTAGATTGAAGTTGTAGGCAGTTGTAACAATGTCAACTGTATCTGTAAAGGTTGCTGAAAAGCTAAAAATAAAACCTTTGTGAGCCAAAATAGAGTAGTAGGCTTGTCTTATACTATCTTCTTTATCTCCTTTGTGTGCTTCATCTAAAAGTACATACCACTTGCCACTATTTAAAACCGTTTTGTAACTCAACTGCTCTGTTTTGTCAACATCAGTAATATTATCACTTCTGTAATAAAAAACAGTGATGCCATCAGGTTCATACAAAGATGTTTGTAAGTGTTTGGATTTTTCAAACTCCCTTAAATCTTTAAGATTGATTTTTACTGAACTGTTTTTGTTGAATACTTCAATATGTTCTTTAATCTGATTTAGAATTTCAGGCTTTGGTGCTAGAATAAGAATGTCGTTTTTAGGAATATGGTCATAAGTGGCTAATTGATGTAAAAACTCAATAAGCTTGATTAAAACCAAAGTTTTACCTGAACCTGTTGCCATCCATAAAGAGGCACGATTTAAAAATTCTGTGTAGGGTATTTGATTATCTTCTACTTTGT
>JAKQEZ010000476.1 GCA_029558435.1 Bacteroidota bacterium | reverse complement strand
TTCGCCAATTGCATTGGTGCAGATTGGAAACCATCAAATGTTGGGTTAGATGATGTTGTAATGGGCAACACTGCTTGGGGTGCAAAAACAGTAAAATCAACAAAGCCCTCAAATCAAAAGAAAGTTAGACTTATTTCGGGGCGTAATTCTCCTGTTTATTCGTTCGGTGAGAGAATTGATACATCGGCAGACCCGAACTTAATCGGCAAACTTGTTTTAGATATTTGGAACGAGAGAGTTTCTGCAATCAGAGAGAAATTTAAACACTTGCGGACAGTTGTTTTAATCAAATCAAACGACCTTTCCGAAGTAGTAGTTTTCGAGTTTGAAACAATTCGCTATGACCACGAACTTTATAAATGGGAATGGAACAAAAACAACAATCTGATTGGCATTGACAAGAAAACGGAAGAGCATCGTTTTACTTGGCAACCGCACGGTTCACAGTTTACAATCATTGAAGAAGTTCCTGAAAAAAGTTTGGTAATTCGTATCAAGCAACCGAAAACACTCGACAAAGAACAGATTTTAAAAGCGCTTGGATTTGATAAATCTTGGATAACTGTAATCCAAAAAAATGGCTGATGTTTTTTCCAAAGAACAGCGTAGCGCAGTAATGCGACAAGTAAAATCAAGTCGCAACAAATCCACCGAGTTAAAACTTATTGACTTTTTCAAAACTAACAATATCAAAGGGTGGCGAAGGAATTACAAACTCTTTGGCAAACCAGATTTTACATTTCCGACTTTGAGAACAGTTGTTTTTGTTGATGGCTGTTTTTGGCACGGACACAATTGCCGAAATACAAAACCTCAAGTCAACAAAGAGTATTGGAATAAAAAAATTGAGAGAAACAAACAACGAGACAAAGAAGTAACACTGACTTTAAAACAAAAAGATTGGACTGTTATTCGACTTTGGGAATGCGAACTGAAAAACGAAAAGCTATTGACCAAACGACTGAAAGAAAAACTGCCTACAACAGCACCTATACGCAAGTGGGGGTTCTGTGCTTCGAATGAAAAATAAGTGCTAAATATGAAGAGTAGTTCTTCGTAGGAAAGTTTGGTTCGAGAAAGCCCCACCTGCGTATAGCTGCAAACCGTTAGCGTTCATTGTAAAAAAACAGAAAGACGACAGAATGACAAAGGAATTTTTGCTGCATAAATAAAAAGAAAAATGAAAATTGCCGACACACAAAACAACACATTTCCAAGCTCCAACACGCAAGCCGATGCTTCAGCTTGCAAAAGAGTTGTTTTCTTACCTACGCACCCAAGCCCACCCACCACCCTTGATAACTCGTTGACAAGAATTGCAAAAAAATGAAAGCATTACGACACGAAAAATGTATTTTTGAACTTTTAGAAATTGAATTATAATATTATGGACGGACAAAGTCTTACACCAGATAAAATTAAGCAGGAGCAATTAAAAGAATTGTTTCCCGAAGTATTTAGCGAAGGTAAAATTGATTGGGAAAAGCTGAAAGCCACACTTGGCGAGGATATTACATTTAGCAACGAGCGTTATGTCTTGAATTGGGCTGGTAAAAGCGATGCTTTTAAAGTATTGCAAGCACCGAGTACAAAAACACTTATTCCTGCAAAAGATGAGAGCGTAAACTTTGACGAAACCGAAAATATTTTTATTGAGGGCGAAAACCTCGAAGTGCTGAAAGTTTTGCAAAAAAGCTACTTCGGCAAAATTAAAATGATTTATATTGACCCGCCTTACAACACAGGTAGCGATTCATTTATTTACCCCGACAAATTTTCTGAAACTAAAGAAGAATACCAAAAACGTGTAGGTGACAAAGACGAAGAAGGCTACATGACCAAAGACGGTATGTTCCGTAAAAACAGTAAGGAAAACGGACAATACCATAGTAATTGGCTTAATATGATGTACCCTCGTTTATTTTTGGCAAAGAACCTTCTGAAAGATGATGGAATTATATTTGTTTCAATTGATGATAATGAAGTACATAATTTAAGATTATTACTTAATGAAATATTTGGTGAAGAGAATTTTTTAGCTCAAATCACAATTATAACAGGGGCGAATCAAGCGGGAGAAGGAGTTAAGTTTCAAAAAAACACAGAGTATTGTATTGTATATTCTAAAAATCCAGACGCTAATTGCATTACACGAGTTGATAAGGTTAATGAATCTTACAGAAATTTGAATGATGCACCAACGCCTTTAGAAACTCGTGATGAAATGGGTTATACAATCTATTATAATAAAGATACTAAAGATTTAATACCACTTAAAGATTACGATAAAGACAAAATAAGTACGAATGATTCAGAGCAGGTTTACAAAAATGATGTTAATTTAATTGAAAAAGGCTACATTCCAATTAGACCTGGTATTAGAAATAAGAAACTTCATCGTTGGCGTTGGGGAATGGATACTTTTATTGCAAGAAAGAATGAAATAGTTGTATTTGAAAATGACAACGAGTACAAAGTTGCTTTCAAGCAAGAAGGGATGAATCCGCCTAAAAATTATCTTAACTTTGGGGGAGGTGCATCTGAATTAAAAGAACTATTTGACGACGAACAATTTTTTGATTATCCTAAAAGCTATAAATATATACAGTATTTTATCTCTATCGGAAGTAGTAACAGTGATTTAATTCTTGATTTCTTTTCTGGTTCAGGTACAACTGCCCAAGCGGTTATGGAAATGAATAAAGAAGATGGGGGAAGTCGAAAATATATATGTGTTCAGTTACCAGAACCATGCGAAGAAAATAGCGAAGCATATAAGGCCGGTTATAAAACTATTTCAGAACTTTCAATTGCAAGAATTAAAAAAGTTATCAGAAAAATTTTAGAGGAAAAGCAATCATTGATAAATCAAAATTCTGAATATCAAAATCAAATTAATGAATTTGAAAAAAATATTGAAGTTCTAAAAGAAAAAGAGAGCCCTCAATTATTTGATAGCAAGAAACAATCGAAAGAAATTGAAAAAAACTTAAATAAGATTAATGACCTAAAATTTAAGATAATCGAAAATCTTGAACAAGTTGAGAAAATTGATTTTTCTGATTTGGGCTTGAAAATATTAAAATTACAAGATAGCAATTTCAAACAATGGCAACAAATTGAGGGTAAAGACGCAAAAGCATTGGAAGAACAAATGAAACTATTTATTGACCCTGTTGCAGAAAATGCCACCATCGAAAATATGGTTTTCGAGCTACTTTTAAAAAGCGGAAAAGATTTGAATTGTAAAATTGAACGTGCAACGGACTATTTTAAAATAAATGAAAACGAATTGGTTTTCGTGCTCGAAAAAGCTACACAGGAAATTATTGAAGCAGTTATCAAAGCAAAACCTTTGAAAGTTGTTGCGTTGGATAAATTATTTAAAGGCAACGACCAGTTGAAAACCAACACTGTATTGCAAATGAAAGATGCAGGTATTGAATTTAAAACAATTTAAACCATGAAGCTATCTTTTGAACCCAATTTGCAATATCAGCAAGATGCAATAAAGTCAATTACTGCCTTGTTCGAGGGGCAACCGATGGAAGATTCCATTGTGGAATTTAAACTTGAAGAAAAAGGCAAATTATCTTTAATCAATGGCATTGGCAACAAACTTGTATTATCTGAAGAACAAATACTTGAAAATTTACAGGAAATCCAAACTGTAAATGAAATTAGCAAAGCAAAGAAATTGGATGGTTTTCATTTTTCGGTAGAAATGGAAACAGGCACAGGTAAAACGTATGTGTATTTGCGAACTATTTACGAGCTTTTCAAACAATATAGTTTTAAAAAATTTGTAATTGTGGTTCCTTCGGTGGCTATTCGTGAAGGGGTTTTAAAAAACCTTGAAATTACTCACGAGCATTTTCAAAATCTGTACGACAATGTACCTGTTCATTTTCAGGTTTACGACAGTACAAAAGTTTCATCGTTACGAGGTTTTGCAACAGGCAATAATATTGAGGTTCTGGTTATCAATATTGATTCATTCGCCAAAGACGAGAATATTATTAACAAACCAAACGATAAGTTAAACGGTCAACGACCAGTTGAATTTATACAAACTACAAATCCATTTGTAATTGTGGACGAACCGCAAAACATGGAAACCGAAAAACGTATTGCGGCAATCGAAAATTTAAAACCGCTTTGTACGCTTCGCTACTCGGCTACGCACAAAAACCAGTATAACCTTACATACAGCCTCAATCCTGTAAAAGCTTACGATATGGGTTTGGTAAAACAAATAGAGGTTGATTCAATAATAGAGGAAAATTCAAATAACGATGCTTTTATTTCGGTTGATTCTGTAACGGCAACAAAAACAAAAGTAACGGCTAAAGTTTCAATTTTTGTAAACGATAAAAATGGAGTTACAAAAAAGTCGTTATCGGTAAAAGTTGGCGATGACCTTTACAAACTATCAAACGAGCGTGAAATTTACTCAAATGGGTATATAATTGAAGAAATTGACGCTTCGAATAATTGTATTTCGTTATCGAACGGCAATATATTGTACAAAGGCGATTCGCAAGGTGGTTTGACAGATGAAGTAATGAAGTTTCAAATTCGTAAAACAGTTGAAGAACACCTGAAAAAAGAACTTCGTTTAAGACCCAAAGGAATTAAAGTATTATCGCT
>JAKQEZ010000471.1 GCA_029558435.1 Bacteroidota bacterium | reverse complement strand
GCAAAAGGAACTTTGGTATATGTTATTGATAAAAGAGATCCTAATGGTACAGGTCAAAATGCACCAATTTGGGATGAATTAGAAGCAAAAGGTGACGTATTTTTATGTCCTGATTATAGCGCTAACAACGTAATGTATTTCAATGGTAACGATGCTTTGCTTTTAGCTAAAGGGGATGCAACCAATCCTAACTCTGCTCAAACTGTTCTTATTGATTTGTTTGGTAAAATTGGTGAAGATCCAGATGTGGTTTCTGGTGGTAACTTTAATGGTTGGACATCTGTTGCGCCATACAATGGTACAAGTGGAAACCCTTTAGATAAAGTGGTAACTGAAGACCATAGCATGATTCGTAAATCATCTATCAAAAAAGGAAATGTTCCTTCTGGATCGCCGGTAGGTGTAACATTCAACCCGTTATTGCAATGGGATTCCATTCCAGCTTCTATTCCAAAAACAGATGCCAATGGAAACATTGTTTACCAAGCAGATGGTGTTACACCACAATGGTTGGGCAACTGGGAATCTTTAGGTTTTCACGCATGTGAATGCGACCCTAATTCAATGAGCGTTGCAAGCATTAATTTAGATGCTATTCAACTTTTTCCTAACCCTTCAACAGGTGAGTTTACGTTAACTGGAGTTGAAAATGTGGAAACAATTACCATCTACAATTCTTTGGGTAAAGTTGTTAAAGTAATTACTAAAAACACGCTTTCTTCTGTAACAATTGATTTGAATGAAAAAGCAGGTGTTTATTTTGTATCTATAAAAGATAAGAACAACAATACCGCTACAAGAAAAGTTATAATCAAGTAAATTTATTAGCCCTCTGGTAAACATCAGAGGGCTTTTTTAGTTTTAATTTATGAAACAAATCCTATTTTTTGCTTTCAGTTGCATACTTTTTACACATTCATTTGCTCAAACTGCAACAGTTAAAGGTATTGTAACCGATGCCGAAACGACAGAAACCATGATTGGTGCATTGGTACAATTCACCACTGAGTTAAAAGCCAAAACCGATTTTGATGGTTCTTATACAATTGAAAACGTGCCTTATGGCGAATATTCGGTACAAGTTTCAATGCCAACATACAAAACCAAAACTTTTAAAGTAACTGTAAACAAAGAAATTACCACTTTTGACTTTGTGTTGGGAGAAATTGCAGTATTGGAAGAAGTGCAAGTTACTGCCAATATTGTGCAAGATAGAAAAACACCGGTTGCGGTATCCAATCTTGATAAAAAACAAATCATTGAAGAGCTTGGTTCGCAAGACTTACCAATGGTACTCAACTCAAAACCAGGTGTTCACGCTACACAACAAGGTGGTGGCGATGGAGATGCTCGAATTACCATTCGTGGTTTTGACCAACGCAACGTAGGTGTAATGATAGATGGTGTTCCTGTAAACGATATGGAAAACGGTTGGGTATATTGGTCAAACTGGTTTGGTTTGGATCAAATTACACAACAAATACAAGTTCAACGTGGTTTGGGTGCTACAAAATTAGCCATGCCATCAGTTGGTGGTACAATGAACGTTATTACTGAAAATGCATTTGGTAATGCTGGTGGTAAAATTCAACAAGAATATGGCTCTGGAAACTTCTTTAGAACATCTTTCTCTTACCGTTCTGGAATGCTTAAAAATGGATGGGGATTTGTAATGTCTGCATCCTATAAGCAAGGAAACGGATGGGTGGATGGATTAAACACACAAGGTGGATTCTACTACTTAAAAATACAAAAGAAATTAAAAAACCATGTGCTTTCATTGAGTGCTTTTGGTGCACCTCAACAGCATGCACAACGTTCCTACAACCAAAAAATAACTTACTGGAGTGCAAAATATGCCAACAAATTAGGCATCGACACAACAGGTGCATTGGATCATGGAATTCGTTACAACCAGCATTATGGTTACTATACGGATGGAAACGGCAAGCAAAAAATTATGGCTGCCAGAAGAAATTATTACCACAAACCACAAGTAACATTGCGTGATTTTTGGAAAATAAACGAAAAAGTTTCATGGACAAACACTGCGTATGTTTCCATAGGTCGTGGTGGAGGTGAGCGTGAGAAAAACTCAGGTGGAATCATTTACAAAGAAGATGGAACCATTGCTTGGGATACGATTATTAGAAACAACCAAGAGGTTACTTTTTTTGGATCTAAATACCCTTCAATCGACCCATTGTATAGCACTACTGAGTTAAAATCTTCTCAAGTGTTGGTTTCTATGGTTAACAACCATATTTGGGCTGGAGGTGTATCGCAAGTAGATTATAAAATCAACTCTGATTGGAATTTTGCAGGTGGGGTGGATTACAGATGGTACAAAGGAACGCACTATACAGAGTTAACTAATTTATTGGGAGGTGATTATTTTGTAAGTAATCAAAACTTGAACAACCCTTCTCAAATGATGCGTGAAGGTGACAAACTAGGTTGGGAAGCCTATCAAAGTCACCGTGATGCTTTGATGCAATGGATAGGTGGTTTTGCACAAGCTGAATTTTCAAAAGGCCGTTGGAATGCTTTTGCTAATGTATCTTTTGTTGCAAACAGCTATAAAGGAATTGATTATTTTAAAAAGAAAGAATTGCATGTAGGCGACACTATCATTTACATTGGTGCAAAAGATTCATCTATTGTTTATGACGGAAAAATTTACAGCCATTCATCTAAAGAGTTGAAATACAACCAAACAAAAACAGTTTGGAGAACAGGTTTTACAGTAAAAGCAGGAACCAATTTCAATATTAATGAGAAAAACAATGTGTTTTTAAACCTTGGTTATTTAGACAGAACACCGTTGTTTAGCAATGTTGTTGATAACAATACCAACGAAGTTTTTAGTACAATTGTCAACGAAAAAGTATATGCACTTGAAGCTGGATATGGTTTTAGAAGCAAAAAAGTGTCTATTAATGCCAATGGTTATTTTACTTATTGGAAAAACAAACCTTTTCCTTTTGGTGTAAACGTACCAGATCCAAACGACCCAGGGACTTTTGTTCGTGCTAACGTAAATGGGATGGATGCTTTGCACATGGGTATTGAATTGGATGTTGCATACCGCATCATTAAAAGCTTAACATTAGAAGTAATGGGTTCTTATGGTGATTGGACGTGGCAGTCGGCAGAAACTATTGATGTGTTGGGAACAAAATTCACTTTTGATGCCAAAGGTGTTCACGTTGGTAACTCAGCACAATCCACTTATGCGGCATCCTTACGTTGGGAATTTGTAAAAAATGCTTACATCACAGCTAAATACACCTTCTTCGATAGATATTATTCTGACTTTGATCCATTTAGTTTAACTGGAGCAAATGGCGGAAAAGAATCATGGAAAATACCTAGTTATGGCTTGCTTTCAGCTCACGCAGGTTATACGCTTAAATTTAAAAAATCAGCATTGGCTTTTAGAGCAAATGTATTTAATATATTAAACAGCTTGTATATCTCTGACGCTAAAAACAACCAAAATGGAAGTGGTTTTGACGCTGCTTCTGCAGGTGTTTTCTTTGGTCAAGGAACTACATTTAACGTATCAATTGGATTTGAATTTTAATTAAAACACAAAATGAAAAAATTAGTATTAACACTTAGTTTGTTTGCTACAACATCTCTTTTTGCACAAGTCATTTCTATTGCCGATGCAAGAAATGCAGGTGTTGGACAAACAGTTACCGTGAAAGGTGTTGTAACCAACGGTAGTGAATTGGGTAACATCCGTTACTTACAAGATGAAACAGGTGGTATTGCAGCTTTTGGTGGAAGTATTAGTGGTATCAACCGTTATGATTCTATCACTGTAACAGGACCTCTAACTGAATTCAACGGTTTGTTAGAAATTGGAACAGGTCAATCTGGAGGAAACCCAACTTATACAAATCATGGAGCAGCTGTTGTCATCCCACAGCCCTTGGTTGTTCCTATTTCTGCAGTTAACGAATCCATTGAAGGTCAATTAATTACCATTTCAAATGTTACATTTACTACAACTGGTAGCTTTGCAAGTGGTAATTCAACTGTACAAATAACAAACGGTTCACAAACTTTTGATGTCCGTATTAATGGTTCAACCAATATTGATGGAACTGCTATTCCAACTGGAACAGTATCAATTACTGGTGTGGTTGGTCAGTTTGGAGCTAACTATCAAATCATTCCAAGAGATTTGAACGACATCGTTGCTTATGTTGCACCCGTTAGAGAAATCAATGTTTTGGTAGATGGCACAATCCGTTTATCGGGTAGTACAATTTATTTAGGTGCTGCAACTAACGCAACTATCACTATTGAAAATTTGGGAGTAGGCAACTTGAACATCTCCAACACCGTATTTTCTGGTGCACAAGCGGCAGCTTTCTCAACAAATATTGCTAATGGAACATTGGGTGCAAGTTCATCAACTCCATATACTTTAACAATAGCTCCAATTGCTCCAGGAACACACGAAGCAACTTTAACCATTTATTCCGACGATGATGATGAAGATGAATATATTTTGAACTTTCAAGCGGGTGGAACAGATGGTTTGGCAACTGCACCTACATCTAATCCAACTAACTTAACATTTCCTGTAAATAAAGCTTATAAGTTAAATGGTCAATTTACTGCAGGAACAGGTGCAACCAATTACATCGTATTGTGGAGCAATGGAAGTGCTGTAACTGGCGTGCCAGTTGATGGAACAAGCTATTTAAGAGGCGATCAAATTGGCAATGCAAAAGTGGCTTATGTTGGAACTGCAACAGGTTTTTCACCACGTGGAATTATTGCCAACCAAAACTATCATTTTGCAATCTATGCATTTAATGGCCAAGGTGGAATTGAAAACTATTTAACAACAGCTCCACTTGTTGGAAATGTTACTTCTGGCGGTGCTGAAATTGGTTCATACTATGCTGGAATCAATCACAACAACGCTACATTAGCAGCAGATTTAAAAGCACTTACAAACCCTCACACAATGATTACGTATTACAATTATTTGCAAACAATGATGAATAATTTTGTATTGCGTGACACAACTGGTGGAGAAAGTTTTGTTGAGTGTTATTATTCTGGACATAAAGAAGTTTTTTCAGGGCCATTTGCTTGGACTGCTCAAGACTTTTCGCGTGAGCACGTATTTGCACATTCTTGGATGCCTGGGAATCCATACAATAGTCCAGAAAAACCTCAATACACCGACCAACACAATTTATTACCTACAAAAATGACCGATGTAAACGGAGCACGCGGTAATCGTCCATTTGGTGAGGTTATTACACCTAATTTTACATTCATGGGCACAAAAAGAGGGGTTGATGCAAATGGTAATGAAGTGTATGAACCAAGAGATGAAATTAAAGGAGATGTAGCGCGTTGTTTAATGTATGAAGCAGTTACTTACAACGGAACAAATGGAACATGGGCTTTCCCAAGCTTTATTAGCTTCATTTTTCCTTATGGACAAAATGCAGATGTGATTTTACAATGGCACTTCCAAGACCCACCGTCTGATTTAGAAATTGCTAGAAACGAATACATTTACAGTATTCAAGGAAACAGAAATCCATTTATTGACTCAGTTGACTTTGCTTGTTACATTGATTTTTCAACAATGAACTATGATGCAGATGCATGTGGTGATTTAAGTGTTAATTCTATTGTAACACCAGCAGACGTTATGGTTTATCCGATTCCAGCTAATGAAACCATAAACATTGTATCTCCAAAATTTGAAATTTCTGCTATAGAATTGGTAGACAATCAAGGAAGAATTGTAGTAGCAAATAACAACATTGCGAATACGGTTGCTCATATAAACGTTAACACGGTTACAAGTGGAATTTACTTAGTAAATATCCATACAACCAACGGAACAATTACACAACGAGTAGTTATTCAATAATAGTTTTATTTTTAAAAGAGCGTGTTAGTCTTTGGATTGACACGCTTTTTTGTTGCTTCAAAAAAGTGTTAGATGGCTAATTTCTTGTTTTATTTACTTCGAAAAATAGATAACAATCATAGATTTTGAAGCGTATTTAAAGGCACAAAAAAAGGTCAACTGCATTAACAATTGACCTTTAAATATCGTAAAGTTTGCGCTATTATTTAGTAGCTCCTTTTTTAAAGTCGATTAATTCAACATAAAAGCACAAAGCTCCTTTGCTGTTTCCATAAGCTAAATCAGCTGGAATGTACAAACGGTATTTTCCTCCTTTTTTCAATTGTGGAAATGCCATTGTCCAACCTGGAATTACCGATTGTAAACTAATTGTTAATGGTTGCCCTCTATCAAACGATGTTTCTAAGGTATCCCCTTTTGTATTGGTTAAAATATAATGTGCAGTAACATCATCTGTAACAACTGGTGAACCACCTTTACCCTCTTCAACCGTTTCAATAACAATTCCTCCTTCAATTGTTTTAGCATTTTTCAAAGCTTTTGCTTTATCAAAGAAAGGTTTTTCCAATTCTTGCATTTTTTTGGTTTGCTCAGTTTGTATTTCCGTTTGAAAAGCTGTCAATAAAGATGCACGTTCACCTTTATCCAAGATAGTATCTTTTTTCAACAACGCATCACGGTATCCGTATGCCAAGTACTTCATATCGAATTTATCGATTTTACCAAACTCTTTCAACATTTGATACATTCTTGATCCGTTCAATTTACCAAAACATTCAGATCCGGGTATTTTTTTAGTAGAATCTGGCGTATTAAACGTTGCTCCAAATGCTCCAATTACTGTTTCTTCGCAGCTTTTATAATCACCATCGTTCAATGCCGCTTCAAAACCTTTAGAAACAGCTTCAAAATCCAAAATACTTGAAGCTTCAGCACCAGCATTTACAATTGGGCTCGCAAAATCGGCACCCAAAGCATAGGACAATTTTTGTTTCTCAGAATCAAACTTGATTACTTCTTCTTTATCTTTTCCGCCACACGCAACAATTACTGCTAATGGCAAAACAAATGCAATTATTTTTTTCATTATTTAAAATCAATTAATTCAACATCAAAAATTAATGCCATATATGGCTGAATTGAACCACCTGGAGCATGTGCCCCATAAGCCAGTTCTTGTGGTATATATAAACGGTATTTTGAACCTTTGTTCATTAATTGCAAAGCTTCTGTCCATCCTGGAATTACTTGACTTACACCAAACGTTGCCGGTGTTCCTCTTTTTATAGAACTATCGAAAACAGTTCCGTCAATCAAGGTGCCTTCATAGTGCACTGTAACAGTTGAATTGACAGATGGATGATTTCCCTCCCCTTCTTTTATTACTTCGTATTGTAAACCTGAAAGTGTTGTTTTAACCCCTTCTTTTTTAAAGTTTTCTGATAAAAATTTCTCACCTGCTAACTTGTTTGCCTCAAATTGTTGTTGAGTAGCTTTTTCCATAAACTGCTGGATAATTGCATTGGCTTGCTCTGGAGAATATTTTGTTGGTTTGCCTTGTAATACATCTTCCAATGCTTCTGTAAAGGCTTCAACAGATAAAGTTCCTAAATTTTGTTGGATTAAACTTCCTGCAATGCTCATGCCTACACAATAGCTTACAGCATCTAATTCTTCGCTCATATACTTGATTAATTTTAAGGTACAAATGTAATGACTTTTCATGGAAGATAAAGTGCACAAAAAATTATTATTTAAAAGAATGTAGCGATTAGTAATAAAAAAACCGATGCACACTTGGCACATATACAGTGAACTTCACAACAAAAGGTATGGCAATAAGTAAAAAAACAACTGCTTTCATCATTTTCTAGTTTTTATTAGTAAAATATAGGTAGCACGTAAAGCAGTTGTTGAAAAATGAACAATGGTAGTGCGTATTAGTAAATTGAATGAAGTACACTACAGCAATTATGCTGAATGCTTAAATAGAACGTAATGGATGTTTTCGTTCTGTTAGCTAAAACTGGTGAGCGTGTGAGTATAAAACTACTGTTTGCAACAGTAGCGCTGTTTTGTCGAAGAAAAAAATCATTCGTCGAAAAATTAAACTAATTGATATAAATCAAATAAAAAGAAGAAAGTATTCGTGTATTTATATATTTTACATTACATTTACCTGACTGTTAAACAAATGATTGCTCCAAAAGAAATAAAAGAATTAGTTGCAAACTATTTATCCATCAGTGATGGGTTGGCAAATGAATTGGCTGCAATTGCTACGTTGGTGCACTATAAAAAAAATGACACTATTTATGTTGCCAATGAAATCACAAGTACTGTTGGTTTTATCAAAAGTGGTTTGGTACATTCGTTTGTGTACGATTTCAATAAACACCCCAAAACTGTTTGGTTTGGTGAGCCAGGTGATTTTATAACGTCTTTTCATGCTTTTTTTACCAATAACCCAGGAATAGAAACCATTCAGTGTATAGAACCAACAACTGTAGTTCAATTTGAAAGTCATGCGTTTAAGGCTTTAACTCAAAAAAATCCTGAAATGTTATTGCTGTATTCTAAAATATTGGAAGAATGTTGTTTGTTTTGGGAAAACCGTTACATTATTAATCAAATCAATGAAGCCGAGGAGCGTTATGCCGATTTTTACTACAGGGCTAAAGAAATGATAATTCGGATTCCATTAAAATTATTGGCAAGTTATCTTAATATTCGTCAGGAAACGCTGAGTAGAATTAGAAAAAATTGGTTGAAATAAAAATCTATTCCTTTTAAATACCAACTCCCTTTTTAAAGTATATTTCAAAAAATTAAGTTAAAAATAGTCTACTACAATAATTCTACTTATATTTGCACACCCAAAGTGGGTTACATAATAATCATTTAAACAATATTTGCATGTATTTAAGTACTGAAAAGAAGAAAGAAATCTTCGCAAAACACGGTGGTTCTGAAACAAATACAGGATCTACAGAAGGACAAATCGCATTGTTTACATACAGAATTGCGCATTTGACTGAACACTTGAAAAATAACAAAAAAGATTACAACACTCAACGTTCATTACAGTTGTTGGTTGGTAAAAGAAGAAGCTTTTTGGATTATTTGAAAAGAAAAGACATCGAAAGATATCGTGCTATCGTTAAAGAATTAGGATTACGTCGTTAATTCTTTACGAAAGTAAATTTATTGTAGAGGGGACATCGATTTTGGTCGAATGTCCCTTTTATGTTTTTTATACAACTTAAGTAAATAATTAAATATGAATATAGGAATCAAAAAGTCCATCATTACCGGAGGTAAAGAAATTTCCATTGAAACAGGGAAATTGGCAAAACAAGCCGATGGTTCGGTAGTGTTACGAATGGGCGACACAATGATTTTAGCGACTGTTGTTGCTAATAAAGAAGCAGGAGAAGGCGTTGACTTTCTTCCACTAACTGTTGACTACAAAGAAAAATTTGCTGCTGCAGGTCGAATTCCAGGTGGTTTCTTCCGCCGTGAAGCGCGTCCATCAGAGCGTGAAATTTTAGTAATGCGCATTGTTGACCGTGCGTTACGTCCACTTTTCCCAGATGATTACCATGCTGAGGTGCAAGTAATGATGCAATTAATTGCTTATGATGGCATCAACTCACCGGATGCATTGGTAGGTTTTGCTGCATCTACAGCAATTGCTGTTTCAGATATTCCATTCAACGGACCAATGTCAGAAGTGCGTATCGGTCGTGTAGATGGTCAATTCATTATCAACCCTACGTTGGAAGAAATGAAAGTATCAGACATCGATATGATTATTGCTGGTACGGCAAAAGACATCAACATGGTGGAAGGTGAAATGCACGAAATTTCTGAAGACGAAATGATTGAGGCAATCAAACTAGCGCACGAAGAAATTAAAAAACACTGTCAATTCCAATTGGATTTAGCGGCAGAAATTCCAACTGCTAATCCAAAACGTGAATATTGCCATGAAAAACACGACGAAGAATTCCGTCAAAAATTATACGATTTTGCATTTGAAAAATGTTGCGACATTGCTCGTCAAGGACTTGCATCTAAAGAAAAACGTGCAGAATTATTTGGCGCAGTAAAAGACGAGTTCTTTGCTCAGTTTTCAGAAGAAGATCAAGAAAAATACAAACCATTCTTGGGCGGTTATTTCAAAGAAACAATGAAAAAAGCTGTTCGTACAGTTATGTTGGATGAAGGAAAACGTTTGGATGGTCGTAAATTTAACGAAATCAGACCTATTTGGTCAGAAGTTGATTACTTACCAATTGTACACGGTTCTTCTATTTTTACACGTGGTGAAACACAATCGTTGACAACCTTAACATTGGGAGGTAAACAAGACGAACAAATGATTGATGACGTGACTTATGAAGGAACAGAATCGTTCATGTTGCGCTACAACTTCCCACCTTTTTCTACAGGTGAAGCTCGCCCAGTTAGAGGGACTTCTAGAAGAGAAATTGGTCACGGAAACTTGGCATTAAGAGCCTTGAAACGTGTTTTACCAGCAGATTTCCCTTATACCATTCGTTTGGTTTCTGAAATTTTAGAATCCAATGGTTCATCATCTATGGCAACTGTTTGTGCAGGTACTTTAGCATTGATGGACGGAGGTGTTCCGATCACAGCACCAGTTTCTGGTATTGCAATGGGATTGGTTGCAGATGGTGGAAAGTTTGCTGTTTTGTCTGATATTTTAGGAGATGAAGACCATTTGGGTGACATGGACTTTAAAGTTTGTGGTACAGCAAAAGGAATTACTGCTTGTCAGATGGATATTAAAGTTGATGGTTTGCCGTACGAAATTTTAGCACAAGCATTGAATCAAGCAAAAGAAGGTCGTTTACACATTTTAGGTAAAATCACCGAAACAATTGCAGTTCCAAATCCTGAGTTGAAACCACAAACACCGCGTATTGAAGCGTTCAACGTTCCAAACGATGTGATTGGTGCAATTATCGGGCCTGGAGGAAAAATCATCCAAAAGATTCAAAAAGATACCAATACAACTATTTCAATTGAAGAGTTGGAAACAGGCGAAGGTAAAGTTCAAATCTTGTCAAACAATGCCGACGATATGAAGGCAGCTGTTAAAGCGGTGCGTTTAATTGCTTTCCCACCTCAAGTTGAAGAAGGTGAAGAATACGAAGGAAAAGTAAAAGGCATCAAAGAATTTGGATGTTTTGTTGAAATTTTGCCTGGAACAGACGGTTTAATCCACATTTCTGAGTTTTCTTGGGAAAAAGTAGCAAAAATGGAAGACGTTTGTAAAGAAGGTGATGTTTTGAAATTTAAAGTTATTGGAAAAGATCCAAAAACTAAAAAATGGAAATTATCACGCAAAGTTTTGTTACCAAAACCAGAAGCAGCAAATTAATAGAAGTTTAAAATAATTTCGTACCTTTGAAGTCCGTTCATAAGAGCGGACTTTTTAATTAAAAATTATGGCAAATAGAAGACAAATCAAAAAGGTAATCAATAACGTAATTATTGATATCGTTGAAGCTAGTTATTCAGTTCAATTGTTTAATGAAAGCAAAACAGAGGCAAGTAACAAAATTATTGATGCAGCTGCAGAGTTGCAAGATGACTTGTTGAGCAGAATTAACAATGTTAAATCTAAAAAAGATTTTCCTGCGATAATCGCTGATTTTGAGGGCAAAACAGACGAATTATACGACCAAGTAAATAAATTGTAAGGTTTAACAGTAAATTTTTTAATCAACTCGCTTGCATTATCAAATTTTATTGTTAGTTTTGCACCCGCAACAAGCAATTTAAACTGTTGTTTAGGGAACGTTGTGAAACTGTCCCATGGTGTAACTGGCAACACGTCTGATTTTGGTTCAGAAGAGTCTAGGTTCGAGCCCTAGTGGGACAACAGATGAAGAGTAAGATTAGTTTCTTACTCTTTTTTTTGAGATTTTTTTTGGGGTACCGTCGTAATTTTCAAGGAAGCACGACGTAGAAAATAAGAACGGTAAGCCCTAGTGGGACAACAGCTTTGTTTAAAAAAATAACTTTACCTTATTCATTGTTTAATTAGATCTGTAAGTCTATTTCAAAGCTAAGCAACATTGTACAAAAAAATCCTGTCTTCAATGAAAACAGGATTTTTTAATTTTATTAAACTAAATAACTACAAGTTAATTATTTAGCGGCGTTGTATCTTTTTGTAACTTCTTCCCAGTTAATGATGTTGAAGAAAGCCGAAATGTAGTCTGGACGACGGTTTTGGTAGTGCAAGTAATATGCGTGTTCCCAAACGTCTAATCCTAAGATTGGTGTGGCAGAAGAGCCCTCGATGATTGGATTGTCTTGGTTTGGAGATGACGTAATAGTTAATTTTCCACCATCCACGTTTAACCATGCCCAACCTGACCCAAAACGAGTAGCTGCTGCTTTTGAAAATTCTTCTTTGAACGCATCAAATGAACCAAATGATTGGTCGATAGCTGCTGCTAATTCACCAGTTGGTTGTCCACCTCCATTTGGAGAAAGAACTGTCCAAAACAAGTTGTGGTTATAAAAACCGCCACCGTTATTTCTTACAGCAGGCTTGTCTGCACATACTTTTAAAATTTCTTCGATTGTTTTACCTTCTAAATCTGTTCCCGCAATTGCGTTGTTTAAATTAGTGGTATATGCTTGGTGGTGCTTTGTATGGTGAATTTCCATTGTTCTAGCATCAAAATGTGGCTCCAACGCATCGTATGCATATGGTAATTTTGGCAATTCAAATGACATAACTTTTTATTTTAAATGTTAAACTTATATTTCTACCCCAAAATTAGTCAATCTGATACGTTTTTGCAATTTATAAGCTAAGTATTTTAAAAAAGTGATAATTTAACTCCCCAAAAGTTGCCAATTATGAAATTCTTATACATTTTGCGTCATGCTCAACCTCATAGCACCGCCCCTTCGGGAAATGATTTTGATCGTCAACTCAACGATAAAGGCAAACAACAAGTGCAATTATTAGCCGCTTTTTTAGAACAACATCCCATCTCAGTCCCATTTGAATGTGTTGTTTCTACTGCTAAACGAACACAGCAAACCTTTGCAGGCATACAAACTGTATTAGAAAAAAACAACTGTTATCATGGTGCTGCTTTTTACGACCAACTGTATCATGCATCCCAATCAGATTTGTTGCAATTCTTGTGGAATTACACCAGTGAAAATAACATCTTGTTGGTGGGACATAACAATGGTATTTCAGACATGGTAAGTTATTTTATCGGAAAAAATGTGCATTTAGAACCAGCCGACTTTATTTGTTTGGCTTTTGATGTGGACTATTGGAAAGAAATTAGTGCTGATTTGGCAACTGTTGTGTTTCACCGTCATTTTTAGTCCACGTTGTAGATTGATTGGTATTGTTTCCTTGTTCAGAAGCTTGTTCTTGCTCAGTGTCTGTTTTATAGAGATACACAATTTTTATAGGCAACATCGATGTTGGACTTTCTTCTGCAGTTGATTGTTGGTGAAATTGGGCTTGTTTTTCGTTCCAAATAGCTTCTAAATCGGGTGGCTCAATGCCCAATTCTTTTTCAATTTCGTATTGATACTTGGGGGCTTGAACGGCTTTTGAACGAAATGCAAATGCCAACAGCAAACCTGCCACCAGTCCCATAAAATGACCTTCCCAAGAAACCGATGCTTGTACAGGAAAAATGCCCCAAATTAAATTGCCATAAGCAAAAATTACTAACAACGAGATGGCTTGTAAGGGCAAATATTTGCGCAAAACACCTGATGTAAAAAGAAAACCTACCAAACCATAAATAACTCCACTGATACCAATGTGATATACACCTTTGTTTTGCGCATAAGCCCAAACTAGTAGCCCAGTCATCAACCACAGTAAAACAAATACTTTGAACGCAATTGCACGGTAATAATAAATCAACATGGTGAGCAATACCAACAAAGCAAACGAATTATTGAGAATGTGATGAATATCGTGACGAGAATGCAATAAAGGCATGAACAAAACGCCTTTCATCCCACTCCACGTGCGGGGCAACATGCCTAATTTGTAAAAATCGTAATGAAAAACAGATTGCACCCATTGCACCAACCACAAAACGACGAGTAGCAATAGTGAATATATCACCGATTCAAAAATAGACCCAAAGGGATGTTGTTGGTGTTTCATTGCATAAGTTTTGTCAAAATACATGCCTCATTTTTTTTGCGCCAGATTGTCAGACGAACACCATCCAACGCATATTTTTTGCACCTTGCTCCAACAACTTTAATTTTCAGCTATCTTTGTCTAATGAATCAAACGTTTGGGAAAGAATACAAACTGTGTAGTAAAAAAACAATTGATGCGTTGTTTCAAGAAGGGCAACGGCTGAATGTTTATCCCTTGCATTTGACCTATCAACTAATTGATCAACCCAATTCTAAAGCACCTTTTCAAGTGGTGACATCGGTTCCAAAACGTCAGTTTAAACGAGCACATGATAGAAACTACATCAAACGGCTGTTGCGCGAATCGTTGCGGTTGAACAAAACAATTTTGGAAGATTTTTTAGCCAACGAAAATTTAAAAAACAAACAATTAGTTTTATTTTTGGTTTATCGTGACAATAAACAACCAGAATATCAGTTTTTATTTAAAAAAGTAAATAAATTATTACTAACATTGGTAGCTACATTAGAAAAGAATGAAAAATAACACCATCCAATCCTTTGCTCTTAGTGCAATAGCTGTTTTTATCATCAGCATTCAATTTTCGTGGGCGCAATCGGAGCGTTTTGAAATCATCAAAAACATGGAGTTGATTGATGAAATCTATGAAAATTTGGATAAATATTACGTTGAATCGCCTAAAATTGGAAAAATGTCGGTGGCAGGAATCAGCGCTATGTTGGAAGACCTAGACCCCTACACGGTTTTTTATCCCGAATCAGACATTGAGGATTACCGCTTGATGACGACAGGACAATATGGTGGAATTGGAGCTATCATTCGTAAAATTGGTGATTATGTGGTGATTGCTGAACCTTATGAAGGAAGCCCGGCAGCCACAGCAGGCATACGTGCAGGCGATAAAATTCTTGCAATTGACGGTCGTTCCATGCAAAAGAAAAATACGGATGAAGTTTCAAGCAACTTGAAAGGACCAAAAGGAACAACAATTACAGTTGAGGTAGAACGTCCGAACGGAGCTAAAGAAACGGTTAAAATTACACGTGATGAAATCAAAGTGCCCGATATTCCTTATGCCGGAATGCTCAACAACGAGGTGGGTTACATTAAATTGACCAGTTTTACGCAAACAGCAAGTTCTGAAGTGAAAAAGAATTTCTTGTCACTCAAAGAAAAAGGTATGAAAAAATTGGTGTTCGACTTGCGTGGAAATGGTGGCGGATTGCTCATGGAAGCCGTTCATATTGTCAACATGTTTGTACCAAAAGGGCAATTGGTAGTGCAAACAAAAGGCCGATTGGTAGAAGAAAACCGTGAATACAAAACCGTGAACGAACCCTTGGATTTAAACATTCCAGTAGTGGTGTTGGTGGATGGTGGTTCTGCCTCTGCAAGTGAAATTGTTTCTGGAAGTTTGCAAGATTTAGACCGTGCTGTAGTAGTGGGCGAAACATCGTTTGGAAAAGGATTAGTACAACGCACGTTGGATTTGAGCTATGGAGCAAAAATGAAACTAACCATTGCAAAATACTATACGCCGTCTGGCAGATGTGTGCAACGATTGGAATATTACGATAGAAACGAAGGCGCAAAACCGGAGGATGTACCCGATTCATTGTTACACGTGTTTAAAACCAAAAATGGTCGTGACGTAATAGATGGACGTGGTATTGAACCCGATATGAAGGTAGAAGCGCCCGAATTATCGCGTTTAGCATTAATGATTTATGCCAACAATGTGTTGTTTAACTACGTTACCGATTATGTGAAAACGCATCCTTCCATTGCGCCAGCAGAACAATTTAGATTGTCTGATGAAGATTATGAGGCGTTTAAAAAATATGCAATTCAAGATACATTTACGTATTCAACAGCTTCTGAAGAGCAATTGATGAAAATGCAAAAAACCATTGAAAAAGAAAATTTAATGGACGACGCCAAAGCAGAATACGAGGCATTGATGGCTAAAATTACGCCGTCAAAAGAACGTGATTTGGTGAAATTTGAAGCACAAATTCGCCAGTTAATTGAAAACGAAATTGTTTCTCGCTATTATTTTCAGCAAGGAAGAGTGCAAAATTCTTTCAACCATGATGAGGTGTTGAAAAAAGGAATAGAGGTGCTCAACAATACGCAACAATACAATACAATTTTAAAGAAATAATTCGTTTTTAGTACATCAACTCGTTCAAATGCAACAAGGAATTTTTTCACAACGTATTCACTCGTTGATACAATTTTTTTCCTTTGCATTGATTGCAATAGGCATGCCTACGACCAAAGTTTTGATGTCGTTTGGACTTGTTTTTGCTATTGCTAATTGGGTTTTGGAGGGACAATTTGTGCAGAAATGGCAAATCATTCGTTCCAACCGCACGTTGATGCTGCTTATAGGTTTTTATGTGTTGTTTATTGTTGGCGTTAGTTGGTCGTGGGATACCATGCAAGGATTGAAAGATTTAAAATCGCGTTTGCCTTTTGTTTTTCTACCTTTGATTGTGGCAACAAATCCGCAACAGCAAGTAAAATATTACTATTATTTGCTCTATTTATTTTTAGCTACATTGTTGGCAACCTCCATTTTTAATGTGGTGTATTTTCAATTGTACTTAAAAAACAACATTTATGAAGATATACGAGGAATGTCGCGTTTTGCATCTCACATTCGCTATGGTTTGCTGATTGTTTTGGGCATTTGTAGCGCTTGTTGGCTGCAATGGCAAGCAAAAAAATGGAATTGGGGTTGGACTGCATTAGCTATTTGGTTTACATTTTATACGTTTTATTCTGCCATTCTTTCCAGCATTCTTGCCTTGGTATTGGTAGTGGTTGTTTTGTTGTTTTATTTCTTAGCGCAATGGAAAAAAAGCATTGCCTATTTGTTTGCTGGTAGCGTAGTTGTGGGATTGGGTGTTTTGTTGTTTCTTGTGACAAACATCCAACACGAAAAAATTGATTGCGCCACATTGCCCGCAGTAACCGAAAATGGCGTTCCGTATAACCACGAATGCGATAAATTTTCTGAAATCAATGGCAAGACAATATTTGCATATTATTCGGTTATTGAGCTGTTTCATGAGTGGCAAAAAGTATCCAAAATGGATTTGATGCGCTCCGATAAGCGTGGTGGGATGTTGCGTGTTACCTGTGCACGTTACATGACGGCTATGGGGCTTACCAAAGACAAAAAAGGGTTTCAACAATTATCGGCACAAGACATTCGCAATATTGAAGATGGATATACTTATCCCAATGAACGCAACGAATTGTTGATGCCGCGTTTGTATGGAATCAAATACCAATTGCTCAACAATCAAGATCCTAATGGGCATTCCTTATTGCAACGATTGGAACATTGGAAAACCTCACTTTACATTATTCAACACAATTGGTTGTTAGGCGTGGGAACAGGAGGGAATCAAAAAGCTTTTGACGCAGCTTATGAAGCAACAAATAGTCCACTTTCACCCGAAAACAGAGTGCGCAGTCACAACTTGTTTTTAACGTATGGTGTCAGCTATGGCATATTGGGAGCTTTGTTTTTTATTCTTCTAATGGGAGCTTTGTTGATAAAAGCTTGGAAATCCAACAACCTATTGAATATTTCAATTGTTGTGGTACTAATCAGCTCTTTTCTTACAGAAGATACCGTAGAAACTCAATTAGGCGTCACCCTATTTGGATTTTTTATTGCCTTGTTATTTGTAAATTGGAATACAACTGAAAATAAATTCAATTAACGAATTTCAAACCCAGCACCAAAACCTTTTTCTGGTACCATAAAGCTCAACTCTCCTTTTTCGTTTTCGGCCATTAAAATCATACCTTGCGATTCTACACCTCTAATTTTGCGAGGTTCCAAGTTAATCAATACAGCAACGGTTTTTCCCACCACATCTTCTGGTTGGTAGTGCGCTGCAATACCCGAAACAATGGTGCGTTTATCAATGCCTGTATCCACCAATAATTTCAATAATTTATCGGCTTTTTCAACTTTTTCTGCCTCAAGAATGGTTCCCAAACGAATGTCCATTTTTGTAAAATCGTCAAAAGTTGCATTGTCTTTTTGCGGATTGAAATTGGATGCGGCAACAGGATTGGCGTTTTTCAATTTTTCCAATTCAGCTTCAACCATTGCATCCTCCACTTTTGTAAATAAAATTTCTGGTTGGTTGGTTGCATGTCCTTCTGCTAAAAGATCTATTTTTCCAGCATTTTCCCATGATTTTGACTCAAAATTCAAGAATTTACTCAATTTTTGAGCTGTTTTTGGTAAAAATGGTTGTAAAACGATGCTTAAATTTGCTGTAATTTGCAAGGCAATGTTCATGATGGTTTCAACACGAGTTGGATTTTCTTTTACCAATTTCCATGGTTCGTTTTCTGCCAAATATTTATTTCCTAAACGTGCCAAGTTCATTGCTTCGGCTTGTGCTTCACGCAATTTATAGTCGTAAATCAACTGACTAATTTTTGCAGGAATTGCCTTCATTTCAGCAAGCACTTGTTGATCAGCATCGGTCAATTCGCCTAATTTTGGAACAGCTCCACCATAATATTTTTGGGTCAACACCAATGCACGGTTTACAAAGTTGCCTAAAATATCGGCCAATTCGTTGTTGACTCTGGCTTGGTATTCTTTCCACGTAAATTCACTGTCTTTGGATTCAGGTGCAATGGCAGAAAGCACATATTTTAATTCATCAATGCGCTCTGGATAACTGGCAATGTATTCGTGCAACCAAACAGCCCAATTGCGTGAAGTTGAAAATTTTTCACCTTCTAAATTTAAAAATTCATAGGCTGGAACATTGTCGGGCAAGATTAAATCGCCGTGAGCTTTCAACAAAATAGGGAAAATTATGGCATGGAAAACAATGTTGTCTTTTCCAATAAAATGCACCAATTTACGGTCGCCTTTCCAATATTCTTCCCAGTTTTTACCGTTATCCATAGCCCATTGCTTGGTTGCCGAAATGTAACCAATAGGCGCATCCAACCATACATACAATACTTTTCCTTCGCTATCTGGAAGCGGAACTTTTACGCCCCAATCCAAATCGCGGGTCATTGCACGTGAATGCAAGCCTCCGTCTATCCACGACATGCATTGTCCCAACACTTGATTGCGCCATTTTTTAGGCTCGTGTTGTTGCACACCGTCCAAAGTTCCTTTTTGTATCCATTCTTTCAACCAACCTTCGTGGCGTTGCATTGGCAAATACCAGTGCGATGTTTGTTTCAACACAGGTGTTTTCCCACTCAAAGTAGATTTTGGGTTAATCAATTCAAGCGGACTAAGTGCAGAACCGCATTTTTCACACTGATCGCCATAAGCATTGGCAGAATGGCATTTAGGACATTCTCCAGTGATGTATCTGTCGGCCAAAAATTGTTTAAATTCTTCGTCGTAATATTGCTCACTTGTTTCTTGCGTAAACGATCCGTTGGCATGCAACACTTTAAAAAACTCTTGCGAAGTTTCGTGGTGCAAAGGCAACGATGTACGGTGAAAAATATCAAATGAAATGTCAAAATCTTTAAATGAATTGCCAATAATGGTGTGGTATTTATCAACAATTTCTTGAGGCGTGATACCTTCTTTTTTTGCACGCAAGGTAATCGCAGCACCGTTTTCGTCACTTCCACAAATAAATGCTACATCGTGGTTGTTCATTCGCAAGAAACGAACAAAAATATCGGCTGGTAAATAAACACCGGCAACGTGTCCCAAGTGTAAAGGTCCATTTGCATAAGGAAGAGCTGCTGTGACTGTGAATTTATCTTTTTGCATACAAATTTTGATTAAGTGGTGCAAAGATAGTGAAAATGCAAAAACGAAGCACAGATATTTAGCACTACAATGCGATGAAATGTTGCAACAATTATCTTCCAAATTAAAAAATAGTGCACCCCAACATACAACGCAATTAAAAAAGTAGCATATTTGCACTGTTGTTTTTAAAAACAAATAATACAATGGGTTGGAACTCAATTCTTTTAGCTAAATAGCTATTTTCAAATGGAACAGCAAGGAAGTGTAGAAAAACGTCCTAAAAAACGTTTTTGGAAGTGGATTAAAATCACTTATTTCATCGGAATTCACATATTGGCAGTTTTTGCCTTTGTAATGATTGGTATTGCCGTTGCGGCTAAATTTAAGTGGACCAACGACCAAGGAAAAGTGGATGTCAACAACCGTTATTTTGCGCAAATGGCCAACAAATACAACCAAGGTTTTAAGTTGGACAGTTTGAATTTTGAGAGCGAAGAACGTCAAATGTATCAACGTGTGGGTTTGTTGGCACAACATTATCCCTACAATGCTAAAACCATTTTGGCAGCCTATGAAAAAAGCGGTGATTTGATGGTGGCTTTGCGCATGTTGGATGCAACCAACTTATTGCTTAAAAACGACAAGGCGTATCAGAAAAAAGTAAGGGAAATTGAAGCAAAAAAAGACGATAATACACTTTCATTGTATCCTTGGGCCAATTACACCGAGTGGAAAGATTTTTGCAAATATGTCAAAGCCGACAAAAAAGCCATTGATTCTGTTGCCAAAATTACCGGTGTTGAATCGCGTTTGATTGTTATGTGCTTGGTGGGCGAGCAAATCCGTATGTTCAACTCCTCGCGTGAAAAGTTGAAAAACCAAGTGTATAAATACAACCACATATTCTTGCCCAAAAATAGAGGATACGGTGTTACTGGAATTTTGGAAAGTACGGCTTTGCGTATTGAAAACACCTTGTTTACACCCAACAGCCCATTTTATCCGGGCGATTATTACCAAAAATGCATCAATTTAAAAGATACTTTTCCAGGTTCTGTAATTGATTCCATTGAAGCACATAAATTTCCTACAATTCAACGTTTGATTCAAGGTGGAACGCATTATTACTCCTATTTATACACCGCTTTGTTGTTGCGCCAATACCAATCGCATTGGGAAAAAGCAGGTTATACGTTGGCCTATCGTCCAGAAATTTTGGCATCCTTATTTAATTTGGGTTACCAAAAAAGTAAACCCGGCCCTAGTCCGCAAGTGGGTGGCTCCAATTTTAAAGTTGGCGACCACGATTATACCTTTGGTGGTTTGTGTTTTGAGTTTTATTACAGCGGTGAATTGTTGGATTTATTCCCACTCACTAGTCGCCCGTTTATCCCAACAGAAGAATTGGAAAGAACCATTGTTTTTCCAGAAGTTGAAGAAGAAACACCCATTGAAACTCCAACCACATCGGGTGGTGGACTTCAAATGATGCACCAAATTGATTCGTTGTAATTTTTGGAATGTTTTGACGATTTATTGAAAAAATTAGATTTATTTAGTAATTTCATCGTTGACTATTACCAAAAATGAAAAACATTTGTGCTCTTATTGTTACTTTGTTGTTGACGCAAATTGCAGGTGCGCAAGATATTCATTGGTCGCAATTCAACGATAATCCTATTTTTCAAAACCCTGGAAATACAGGGAATTTTAATGGCGACATCCGTTTTGTTGGTAATTTCAGAGATCAATGGCGAGCGGTTTCTGTTCCCTACCAAACAATTTCTGTTTCTGCCGATGGTAAACTGTACAATTACCGAAATTTAGGAATAGGTGGAATGTTTTTTCACGATGTTACAGGTGATGGACGACTGAGAACCATTGAACTACAAGCAAACGTGGCTTATTTACTTAAATTAACCAAAGATTCTACCCATACCATTACCCCGGGAATTAATTTGGGGATGAACCACCGACAAGTGAATTGGAATGCTTTTCAATTTGGAAATCAATACAATGGCCAATATTACGATGCCAATTTACCAACCAACGAATTGTATCAATCCGACCGAAAAACCAATTTTAGTGTGGGCGTGGGCGCTGTTTACCGTTATTTAATTGGCAAACGAAAAACCTTGGAGGCAGGAGTGGGCGTTTTTAATTTAAACCGACCGAATCAAGGGTTTTTTAATGAAAAAATTCACCGCGACATTCGCACGTCGGTTTTTGCTAAGTTTTACTATCCGATTGGGTTGGATTGGGACATCATTCCGAGTTTTCAATTCTCTTTTCAAGGAAAATACCGAGAGTTTATTGTGGGTTCGTCTGTTAAATACACCATTGTCAATCGTTTAGCAAAATATGCAGCAGTGTATGGCGGAATTTGGTACCGTGCAGTTGACGCGGCCTATTTAACTGTAGGGATGGATTACCAGCAATGGTTTGTGGGCTTGAGCTACGACATGAACTTATCTACCTTAACAAAAGCCAGTAGAGTAAGAGGTGGTTTTGAAGTTGCTGTGCGTTATATTTTATTCCGATTCAAACCTAAGAAAATTGTTCACCGTATATGCCCAGATTATATTTAATAGCGTTGTTTTGTTGTGTTTTCTCCATTTCTTGGGGACAAAATATGCTATCCAAATACCTCAAAGTTGCCGATGAAAAATACAAAAAAGGCGATTATTATTATGCCTTGGAATTGTATTCAAAAGCCATGGAAATTGATTCCAACACCATCGATATTTTGTGGAAAGTAGCAGAAACACACCGTGCCTACAAAGATTATAGAAAGGCAGAATATTACTACGCTAAAGTGTATGAACGTGAATTGGGAAAAATATATCCTTCCAGTTTGTTGCAATTAGGATTGATGCAAAAACAAAACGGAAAATACGATCAAGCTATAGAAACGTTTAAAAAGGCTAAGAAAAAATACAAGGACAAGAAAAAAGATTATTTGTACCTTAAATCCAAACAAGAATTAGAATCCACACTTTGGGCAAAATCAAGGGAAGATATTGTTGAAAAAGGTGATTTTGTGCGTTTACCCGAAACGGTGAATACCAAAAACTCTGAATTTGGACACAATTTTGTGTTGAACGAATTGGTTTTTTCATCCCTTCGTGCCGATTCCATCAGTGCCAATGAAGAAGTGTATGAAAAACATTATACCACCTCTCTTTTTAAATCCAAATTTGAAGAAGGCAGGTTTGATAATTCAATCAAATGGCAAGAATTAACCTCGAATAATGAAAATACGGGCAATGCAGCTTTGTCATTGGATGGAAAACGCCTATATTTTAGTTCGTGCAAAGATGTGGATGGCATTAGTTATCAATGTAAATTAGTGGTGGCAAAATTTGTTAACGGAAAATGGGGAATGGTGGACACATTGGGAGAAATCATCAATGCGCCCAATGCCAATACCACTATGCCTGCAATTGGAGAATTAGACGGCAAAGAAGTATTGTTTTTTTGCTCGGACAACAGCCAAGAAACAAAAGGTGGATTGGATTTATTTTACACCACTATCACCAACGGCAACCAATTTGGAAGGGTGAAATCCATTAAATCGCTCAACACCATTGACAACGAAGTAACACCGTTTTGGGATAAAAATCAGCAACGTTTGTATTTTGCCTCTACGTGGCACAACGGCTTTGGTGGTTTTGATGTTTTTTATTCGCAATACAAAGATGGTCAGTTTGAGGAACCGCAAAATGTGGGGCAACCCATCAATAGTCCGGCCAACGATTTGTATTATTTCAACCGCAACGATACGAGTTATGTTACCAGCAACCGCATTGGTGTGCTTTACAGCAAAAACATAACTTGTTGCAGCGATATTTTTGCATTGTATCCGCCAATGAAAGAAAATCCGCCCACGATTAAAGAAACATTGGAAGAATTGAGCAAACGTTTGCCCGTAACCTTGTATTTTCATAACGATATTCCAGATCCACGCTCGTGGGACACCGTTACCAAATTGAGCTACATGACAACTTATAACGATTATACGGCAATGATGCCACGTTATCAAAAAGAATATGCAGTTGGTTTGGATAAAGATAAAGCCGAAGAAGCGAGTGAAGATATTGAGAACTTTTTCACACAATACGTTGACCAAGGTGTGAAAGATTTGGTGTTGTTTAGAGATTTATTGCTCGAAGAATTGCAAAAAGGAGCACGTGTGAAAGTGGTTGTTCGAGGGTTTGCCTCACCGTTGGCAAAAACAGAATACAACGTTAACCTCACAAAACGTAGGATTTCATCGTTAATCAATCATTTGCGTGAGTTTAATGGAGGTGTTTTTATTCCGTATTTAGATGGAACAGCTGCCAATAATGGTCGTGTAGTTTTTGAGCAAGTTCCTTTTGGAGAATACAATGCCAACCAGTTGATTAGTGATAATCCCAACGATACAAAAAATTCGGTTTATTCGCGTGCTGCAGCATTGGAGCGAAAAATTGAAATTCAAAGTGTAACCTATTTAGACAAGCAAGCTGTTTTTCCATTGGTTGTTCAAAAACCCGTGTTTAATGCAGGTGTTTTGCCGTCGGGACAACTCATACAAGCCGAATTTGTAGTTGAAAACACATCGGATAGTCTTGTAGAATTGCAACCTAATTTAACTCCCAACAGTTTCACCACTTTAACGATGGCACAAACAACCATTCCTCCCAAAGGAAAAATCACCATTGGCATGCAACTCAACACCAAAGGAATGATTGGCCATACCGTTAAAACCGTTGAAATTCCGGTCAATAACCAAACAGAGCAACTCAAGTTGGTGGTAACAATGGAGCTGAAGTGATTGTTGAGTATGGTTATTTTGAAATGAAATTATAAATCCCTTTCATTAACAATCATTTCAGAAAAATGAAAAAACAATTAAAAAATACTTCGCACTTTGATAAGTATTTCATATATTTGTAAAACGAACAAGTAAAAACTAAATGAAAGTTAGGGTAATAACCGAAATATCAATATGGGAATATTGCGCCACTAACGCGAGAGCAATTCCAAGTTTCCACATATTTTTAGAAAAGCTTAAAAATTGTGATTGGAATGATTTGAATGATATGAAGGCAGATTTTCCTAAGTTAAGTATAATTGGTAATTGTGAAAACAACAGAATTGTATTTGATATTGGAGGCAATAACTATCGGATGATTTGCGATTATAATTTTTATAAAAATTGTTGTTTGTATGTTGCTTTTATTGGAACACATGCTGAATATGATAAAGTAAATGCCTGCACAGTTCAAATGTTTTAGTTTTACGCCATAATAAGTTTAAAAGAAAGAAATATGAAATACGCAGAAATTATAAACAAGAAGCAGTACTATGAGTACAGCCAGCGACACTTGGAATTAGGAAAAATTTTAGGTGCAGGAAAAGGGAATGATGATATTGAAAGCGAATATTATATTCTTGATTTAATTTTAGAGGATTACACACGAAAAGTTAAAAGTCCTTTTAATGATTTAACACCTGTTGATTTACTCAAAGCATTGATGAAAGAACATGGCTATACCGCATATAAACTTTCAAAAGAGTTGGAAATTCCCCAATCAATTCTTTCAGATATTCTCAATTATAAGAGAGGTTTTAGCAAGGAATTAATTCGAAAATTTGCTACTAAATTTAAGATGAGTCCAGCATCTTTTTTTAAAGAATACACATTGGTTAAAGCATCTAAAATCGTTTAAACACATTTAGATTACTATTTAATATAAAAAATTGAATGCAATTTATACGAAAATATTGGGTAGCAGTAATATGTGTAATAATATTTTTTGCTCTTTTGTTCAATCTATTAAATGAACATAAAAAAGAAAAATTATTACAAAAATCAAATTCTGTAATAGGCTTATTACAGAAAGAAGATCATTCTAGTCTTAAATTTAATGATGGTATTTTTATATTTTTTGTAAAAAACAAAAATTATATCATTAGACATAAAGGTGATTTCTCTCATTTAAAAAAAGGCGACACCGTTTTAATAGAATATGCAATAGAAGATCCATCTGTTGCAAGGGTTGTTGATAAGTATTATATGCAGAAATACAAACATTTAAAAGAAAAGTAGAAAGTAACATAAACTACAAATACAAAAAAAATTAATCAATCACCGCCCAAAACACTCCTTATCTCAAAAAAACACTAACTTTAAGCTAAGAACGGCAATTGCTTATGAGAGTGGCAACCAAAAAACACAAACAAATAAACAGTGGGTGGAAGGAAATTTGTTTCTCCATCACCGATGCCGCCACCATTGCAACGGATACCAAAAACATAAATTTGTAGCATATAGAAATTAATAATGGATAATCGTTTTACGGACATAATTCAGCTCATTAAACAATCTCGGACTAATGCAATAAAAGCCGTAAATGCTGAACTAATAAACCTCTATTGGAACATAGGTGAATATATCAGCAAGAAAATTGAACAATCAGAATGGGGCGACTCTGTGGTGACTGAATTAGCCAATTTCATACAGACAAAAGAACCAGAAATAAAAGGCTTCTCCGATAAAAATATCTGGAGAATGAAACAGTTCTACGAGACTTACAAGCACTTCCCAAAACTCTCACCACTGGTGAGAGAAATTAGTTGGTCAAACAATCTGTTGATTTTTTCCAGATGTAAAACTGTTGAAGAAATGGAATTTTACCTCAAAATGGTTAAACAAGAAAATTAAAGTAAACGTGAACTTGACCGCCAAATTTCTGCAAGTCTTTTTGAGCGAACAATGATTGGCAACTCAAAACTCTCGACAGCGTTGAGAGAAACGAATCACGACCTAACCAATACTTTTAAAGACAGCTATGTATTTGAATTTTTGAACTTACCTGATCCACATAGTGAGAGCGATTTACAGCGTGGACTGATAAGGCAAATGAAAAACTTCATCCTTGAACTTGGTAAAGACTTCTTGTTCATCGGAGAAGAATATAAGTTGCAAGTTGGCAACAGCGACTTTTTCATTGACTTGCTGTTCTACCACCGTGGACTTCAATGTTTAGTGGTATTTGAACTAAAAGCAGATAAATTCAAACCCGACCACTTAGGACAGCTTAACTTTTATTTGGAAGCGTTAGACAGAAATGTTAAGAAACCAAATGAGAATCCGAGCATAGGGATTTTACTCTGCAAAGACAAAGACAGCGAGGTTGTTGAGTATGCTTTAAGCAGAAGCCTTTCACCGACAATGGTTTCGGAATATAAAACACAACTACCTGACAGAAAACTTTTACAACAAAAATTACACGAGCTTTTTGACAATGAGACAGATGACAAATAAAGCCACTACTGCTTACATCGGTTTGACAAAAGTGGTGGTTAAATGCTTCGTTTCTCCCACAAAATGCTCCTTATCTAAAAAATAGTAGTTTTAAGAGTAGAAAGCAGTTAGCACAGTCCGCCTAACAATTTTCATTAAATTTGAAGAGTGAACGCAATTGAATTTTATAAAAAAAAAGAAAAAACACTTTAATTGACGTAGAGAAAAAATGGTAAATATATTGGCAAAATATCGTTGTTTGATTTTTTCTTTGTTGATTTTGAATTCGTGTGATGATAAAATAATCCCCACTTTAAAAT
Organism: Bacteroidota bacterium; assembly: GCA_029558435.1. The sequence goes on along the minus strand of JAKQEZ010000471.1, from coordinate 38,062 downwards.
CAAAACAAATTGATTATGATTCAAAAACAGGAATACTTAAAATCTATGAAGATTCTTTAAATGATTTAAAAGAAGTGATTCTTATACCTAAACAGTCGAATCAAAAACAAATAATTCGGATAACTGATAATTTTAAAATATCTCATCTTGAAAATAGAATTAGAACATTTGAAGATAAAAATTATTTGAATACGATTATTGCATTTGATAGACAAGGTAATTTTGATTATTTCGATTCTTACTATTATATATCTGCCCCTTATAAAAACAAAAGAGGGGAGGTATATGTTAGTTGTATTCTTGACAGATCACTTTTTAATGACGAAATTTTTGCTGTTGTGGGGGAATATGATGAATTATTTCAATTAAAAACAAATGGGAATATTGATACTATTCGTTTTTCTAATGATAGAGAAGTATTTATTCCAATATCCAATCCTAAGCAGGGAAAAAATAATTTACGATTTAAAATTATTGACCAAAAAAAAACAAATAATGATACAATTCGTCAGAGAGTCATTTTTGTAGATAAGGATTTTTGGATAAAATAAAAAGCATGATCAATATGTATAGGTTTTTCAATATTGGTCTGATTAATAAAACAAATAAAAAGAATAAAGCAGATCTAATAAGCTCACTTGCAAGAAAACAAGCAAATCGCAAAAAGAAGCATCCTCAACATTAAAAAAATTAAACCTGCAAGGCTTCCAAATGCTTCCAAAAATCGGGATAGCTTTTATTGACGCTTTCTGCACCTTCTATTGTTAGCTCAAGCTGACCAACAATGGAAGCAATGGCCAGTGTCATCGCAATACGATGGTCGTTGTGGGCATCAACTAAATTTGCAACCAATGGTGCGCCCCCTACAACAACTAGCCCATCGTTTTCTACAAAAATTTCTACTCCTAATTTGCTAAATTCACTCATTAATGCTGTTGCGCGGTTGCTTTCTTTGTTAGCAAGGCGATGAACACCCTTTATTTTTGAAATTCCTTGGGTAAAAACAGCAAGCGTGGTCAATGCTGGAAATAAATCAGGACAATGCGTAGCATCAAATTCAAATGCTGCTCTTTGTGTTCCATCGATTGTAATACCATCAGAAGAAGTGCTAACACGGCAATTTGCAGCCAGCAATGCTTGTAAAAGTGCCTTATCTGCTTGTTTGGATGCAAGCGATAACCCATCAATTTGAACATTCACCCCCAACGCAGCTGCCACCAACCAATACGAAGCCGAACTCCAATCGCCTTCAATGGTGTAGGTGGTTGGTTGAACTGCTTGTGCACCTTCAATTGCATACACACCGTCTTCCAAAATAGTAATGTTAATGCCAAATTGTTTCAACGTGTGGAGCGTCATGTCGATGTATGCTTTGCTTTTGCAATTTTCCACTTTTAGCACCGTTTTTCCTTCCACTTGCGAAAATGCAATCAGTAAACCAGAAATGTATTGCGAGCTATCTCCACCATCAACAGTGTAGTTGCCCGCATGCAATGGACCTTTTACAGAAAATGGTAAAAACCCCTTGTTGGATGAAAATTGAACCCCCATTTGAGCGAGGTATTTTTCAAAAAATAAATGATGACGTTTGCGCAAAGACCCCTCTCCTATCATTGTTATTTCATGATTTTGCAAAGCTGCTATACAGGTCAATAAACGCAGTCCTAAACCACTTTCTTCGCAGTTTATAGTTGAAAGTTGCGGTTTTTGATTATTTCCAGCAATAATTATGGTATTTTTATTCTCCATTTTTACTGTGGCTCCAAGTGCTTGTATGGTGTGCAACAGAGCTTGTTCGTCGTTGCTTGAACCTACATTTTTTAGAATAGAATTGTTGGTTCCTAATGCGGCAATTAACACTGCACGTTGGCAATCGCTTTTTGACGATGGTATCAAAATTTTACCCTTGTAGGTGCCGTTTTTTACTGTGTAATTCATGACTTATTCATCACTTTTTCTTGATGACGGATTGATTCTTGGTGAATGGCATCCATAATTTGGCGAATAAATGTTGCCGAAAGTCCATCTTCACTTGCACATTTTAGTCGGTTGGCAATAATAGTTGTCCAATGCTGATGCTGCAAAATGGTGATGTTGTTATCGCGTTTAAACTTACCCACTTCTTCGCTAATTTTCATACGTTCCAAGAGCAATTCAAAAATACGTTCGTCTAAATCAGCTGTCATGGAGCGCAATTTTGCCATATCTCCAACCACTTCACCTTGAATTTCGTTGTGACGCAATACCAAGTTAGTTAATATGGTTGCAAGTTGATCTACCGTAATTTGTTGTTTTGCATCCGACCACGCTTGTGCAGGTTGTGGATGCGTTTCTATCATCAAACCATCAAAATTGAGGTTCATTGCCGATTGCGACAGTTCAAAAATCAAATCGCTATTTCCAGAAATATGGCTAGGGTCGCAAATTAGTGGCACATCGGGCATACGTTCTTTCAATGCAATAGGAATTTCCCAATTGGGCACATTTCTGTATTTTTCGTGTTTATAGACCGAAAATCCGCGGTGAATGGCTACTAAATCAGAAATTCCAGCTTTGGCAAAACGCTCAAAAGCACCAATCCATAATTCCACATCTGGATTTACAGGGTTTTTAATCATCACAGGAATAGAAACACCTTTTAGTGCATCAGCAATTTCTTGTACAGCAAAAGGATTTACTGTTGTGCGAGCACCAATCCAAAGAATGTCTATTCCGGCTTTTAGTGCTTGTTCAACATGCGATTTATTGGCCACTTCTGTTGTAGTTGGCAATCCTGTCATTTTTCCAGCTTGAACCAACCACGGAAGTGCCTCTACGCCAACACCTTCAAAAGAATCGGGGCGCGTGCGTGGCTTCCAAATACCTGCGCGCAACACATCAATTTTTGCTGTTTGTGCCAATTGTTGAGCAACTAACATTACTTGCTCTTCTGTCTCGGCACTACACGGTCCGGCGATGATAAATGGTCGTTTTTTTAATATGGATTGTGTTAAATTCATTTTTTGGCGGTGCTTACAAAATCTTTTAAATAAAATGGCTCAAAATAAGCTACATCTTCAAATTCTTGGTGGTTAAATTTTTCATAAGCTTTTGTAATTTGACCTTTTGCAGAGCACAAAATAGCAGTTTCAAATTGAATGTTGCGATTTTTCCATAATTCTTGCATTTTTGGAGCTCCATCGCCAATGGCTATAAATGGTTCAAATTGTTGGTAGGTTGCTTCATCCAGAATATCAGCCGAAATTGGTTTTAGCACATTCAATTGGGCATCATAAATGGCAGAAAACACTTCCATGCGGCGTGCATCAATCATGGCACAAATGGTAGAATGGGGATGTTGTTGGTGTGCTAAATATGCTAGACTATACAAAGCATCAACCGAAATTAAAGGAATAGAAAGTGCAAAACACAATCCTTTGGCGGTTGAAACACCAATGCGCAATCCTGTGTAGGAACCCGGACCAGAAGTAATGGCAACTGCACTCAATTGCTGAATGGAAAGTTGGGCTTGTTTTAGTACATCCTCAATAAAAAGCGTGATGACTTCTCCATGCAAATACTCACTGTCGTCACTTTCTTTGAGGGCGATAAGTTGACCGTTTTTAGAAATAGCAACCGAACAGACTTTTGTTGCTGTTTCCAAATGCAAAATGTAAACATCCATTATTCTATCACTTCCAATTTGAATCCAACACCGTGAATGTTACTGATGGCAATACGTTCATCGTCTTTAAAATACTTGCGCAATTTAGTAATGAACACATCCAAACTTCTACCTACAAAATAATCGTCTTGTCCCCAAACAGCATTTAAAATCATTTCACGTGGCGTGACTTGATTTTTGAATTTTGTTAAAATACGAAGTATATGAGCTTCTTTTCGGGTTAGAGTTCGTTCACTATCACCACAAGACAAGGTGTAGTTTTCAGAATCAAACTGGTAATTTCCAATTTGAATAACCTTTTCTTGTTCCTCTTCCACATTGATGTTAACACGTTTTAGCAACGCCACAACTCGCAATTGAAGTTCTTCAACAGAAAATGGTTTGGTCAGGTAATCATCTGCTCCGGCTTTAAATCCTTCAATTTTATCTTCTGTCATTGATTTTGCCGTCAAAAATAAAATAGGAACCTCCTTATTAATTTTTCGAACATCGCGTGCCAGTGTAAACCCATCCATTTTGGGCATCATCACATCAAATATGCACAAGTGAAAAGCTTCTTCATTGAAACGTTTAAATCCTTCAGCACCATCAATACACAAAGAAACTTTGTAACCATCTCTTTTTAATTGATCTGCCACCACAAAACCAAGACTGGTATCGTCTTCAACTAACAAAATTTTTGGAGTCATAACTCAATACTTTATGTAAAGTTAATAGATTAAAAATTGAAAACCGTAAGAAAATTGATTTTTTTAAAAAATTGAAGAAGCAAAGTTTATATAAAAAAAACAAGAGCTTCAGAAAATCTAAAGCCCTTGCCACACTAATCAACCTAACCTACTACTACTACTACTTGATGCAAAGATAAGTCAAAATTCAGGTCAAAAAACATGTTTTGCGGTCACCTACGAAAAGTGCAAAAAATAGGAAGGGTAAAATAAACGCTTTTTTTCCAAGCTTAAACATCCAGCATTGCCTACTACTAAACGGTTTAACTTGTATTTTTAACTTAAATGTTCATATTTTAACATTCAAAACTCATTTTTAGGATTCCAAGGATGACAATTTTTTAGACGTATTATTTTCGACGAAAACATGAAAATTCTTTCAAAAAAGGGTGAAATATTCGTAGAAAAATGGATTTTGATAGTTTTCAACACTCTCTTAAAAGTAGTTTGTATTCAAAAATGAACTTAAGAATGTCGTTTGCAAGAAAATTGATTTAATCTAGTCGGAAATAAAAGCCTTCAACATTAGATTTTCTTACATTTGTAACTCTAAATATATAAAGATGCGTTCAACTATTGTTTTTGTCATTCTTGTTATAGTTTCTTCTTGCACCACAATCAAAAGTAGTCAACTAAAAAATGGTGATTTACTCTTTGTTTCGGCAAATAATGAAGGACTATCCAAAGCAATTGATGCGGTAACACAAACCAAACAATCCACCCATTTTAGCCATATTGCTTTATTAGAAAAAAAAAACAATCAACTGTTTGTAATGCATGCAGGCACTAAAAATGGGTCAGAACGCATTTCCTTGCAAGATTTTGTGTTAGATGAAAAAAACGACAAAAACACCATCACTGTATATCGTTTAAAAAGAAAGTATCAACACACCATCAAAAATGCAATTGAAGTAGCCAAAACATGGTTGGGGAAACCCTATAATTATTCCTACGTTTTATCGGATGAAAAACTCTACTGTTCAGATTTTGTACAACGTAGTTTTGCCAAGGATACGGTTTTTAAGTTAAATCCAATGACCTTCATCAATCCTCAAACAGGAAAAACGGATGAAATGTGGATAGAGTTTTACAAAAAGCAAAACATTGAAGTTCCAGAAGGAAAACCAGGTTGCAATCCAAACGGAATGGCAAGTTCTGACAAAATTAAACGAATGGGTATTTTAAAATAAACAACATGTTGCAACATCTTCCATTTAGAACCAAGCAATACATTTATAGTATTACGTTAATCGTATTTCTTTCCTTGGTTTGTTATTTATTGGAAGATTATATCCATTACTATGTTGTTGCCTTGGTGTTTTTGGTAACGGTATCCATTTTAGCTATTGTTTACGACATTATTCCTGTTCTCGTATCAGCCATTTTGAGTGGTTTTGTACTCAATTTCTTTTTCATTAATCCGGTGTTGCACTACAAAATACATACCTATGAAAATGTATTGCTGTTTTTCATCTACTTGTTAATTGCCTTGGTGAGTGTGGTTATTATCAATAAAATCAGAAAACAAGAAAAACTATTGCGTGAACGCGAGGAAAAAGAAAAAACGATAAAACTTTATGACACTTTGCTCAATTCACTATCGCATGAGTTGCGCACCCCCATTTCAACCATCATTGGAAGTATTGATACGTTGAAAGAAAATAAAGAAACACTATCTGCAGAATATAGCAATGAACTTTTGGGTGGAATTGAAATTGCTGCCTTGCGCCTCAACCAACAAGTTGAAAACCTACTTAACATGAGTCGCCTTGAAACAGGTAGTTTAACCCTCAAAAAAGATTGGTGCGATATTAATGAGTTGATTTTTATGGTCATTCAAAAACTATCCAATAAAAGCCACAACAAAGAAATAGTTTTCCATCCCAACGAGAATTTACCTTATTTTAAATTAGATGCTGGAATAATTGAACAAGTGTTGTATGTATTAATTCACAATGCCATTGTTTACACCCCCGATTTTTCTAGAATTGAAATTGAAGCATTTTTGCAAAACGATAAATTAGCAGTAAAAGTGCGCGATAACGGTGTTGGAATACCAGAAGAATTTCAAGAATCTATTTTTGAAAAGTTTTATCGCCTTCCCAATAGCAAAGCCGGAGGTTCTGGTTTAGGTTTATCCATTGCAAAAGGATTTATTGATGCACATCTAGGCAAAATTTTCTTAAATTCACCCTCCAATGGAGGTGCTGAGTTTTGTTTTACAATCCCAGCAGAAACTTCTTATATCAATAGTTTAAAAAATGAATAAGCCAGTTGTATTAGTAATTGATGACGAACCACAAATTCAAAAGTTGTTGCAAATCAACTTAGAAAACAACGGTTACAAGGTGCACTATGCCATGACGGGTAAAGAAGGATTGCTATTGGCAGCCAATCAAATCCCGGATGTTATTCTTTTAGACTTAAACCTTCCTGATATTCATGGGCATCAGCTTTTATTGGAATTGAGAGAATGGTACAACAAGGCAATCATTATTCTTTCGGTGTTAAATTCAGAAGAAAACATTGTAAAAGCATTGGACAACGGAGCAACGGATTATTTAACAAAACCATTTAGATCGGGGGAATTATTAGCGCGCATTCGCTCTGTCATACGCAGAAACAGTTTGGATGAAAGTTCATCTGTTTTGCAAATTGGCGACATCGAAATTGATTTAATTGCACATGTTGCCAAACTCAACAACGAGGTCTTAAAATTAACGGCTACAGAATATAATTTATTGGTGTTGTTTGCAAAAAATGAAGGGCGCGTTCTCACCCACCAACAATTATTGAAAGATGTTTGGGGCGTGGGCAATCAAAACGATACGCAATATTTACGTGTTTTTGTTGCGCAACTTAGAAAAAAGATAGAAAAAGATCCCAATCAACCCAAACACATCATCACCGAAAGTGGTGTTGGCTATCGTTTTCAATAATCTTTATAAAATCTTTATACCAACGATTCACTTCTTTATTTTTTTCTTATTGAATCTGCACCAATTTTGTTGCTCAAAAAATAATGATTCATGGGAAAACATGCCGATACCGCATCTAAAGTAAGTTTTGCAACCTTGTTAATTGCATTGGGAATTGTTTATGGTGACATTGGTACCAGTCCACTCTATACCTTCAAAGCAATTATTGGTCAGGATATCATCAACGAAATGTTGGTTTTGGGAGGTGTATCGTGTGTGTTTTGGACCTTGACTTTGCAAACAACTGTAAAATATGTCATCCTTACATTGCGTGCCGACAATGAAGGCGAAGGAGGAATTTTTTCTTTATTTTCATTAGTTAAAAGATATGGTAAATTCATCATTATCCCAACAATGATTGGTGCCTCTGCGCTTTTAGCCGATGGAATTATTACTCCAGCCGTTACGGTTACCTCCTCCATTGAAGGTTTAAAAATGATTGAAGGATTGGAGCATTTGCACCACGTTCCAATTGTTTTGGTAATTATTTCGGCGGTGTTTTTTGCTCAACGCTTTGGTACACAAACCATTGGAAAAGCATTTGGACCCATCATGTTGATCTGGCTTACTGTTTTATTGGTGTTGGGGTTCAATCAAATTATCAATTCTCCTTCAGTACTTAGAGCTTTAAATCCATACTATGCCTATAATTTATTGGTGAATTATCCACAAGGTTTTTGGATTTTGGGAGCAGTATTTTTATGTACAACCGGAGCCGAAGCGTTGTATTCTGATTTGGGTCACTGTGGCAGAAAAAACATTTATGTGAGTTGGGTTTATGTTAAAATTTGCTTGGTAGCCAACTACTTAGGTCAAGCGGCATGGTTGCTTAGCAACGAAGGATTGTTTTTAAGAGACCAAAACCCATTTTTTGAAATCATGCCGCAATGGTTTATTTTGCCAGGTATCATTATTGCAACACTTGCAGCCATTGTTGCTTCACAATCTTTAATTAGTGGTTCTTTTACATTAATTAGTGAGGCTATCAACTTAAATTTTTGGTACCGTTTACGCATTAAACAACCCACAGAAGTTAAAGGTCAGGTTTATATTCCAAGTGCCAACAATTTACTTTGGATTGGGTGTATTTTCATCGTTTTGTTCTTTCAAACATCTTCTAAAATGGAAGCCGCTTATGGGTTGGCAATTACCATTACAATGATGATGACAACCTATTTGCTCTCCTTCTTCCTCCTTTATAAATTAAAGTGGAACAAAATTATTGTGTACACATTAGTGCTTATTTTTTCAGTGATCGAAATATCGTTTTTCATTTCCAACGCATTAAAATTTGGACACGGAGGTTACATTACCATTTTGATTGGAGGAGTTTTCTTCTTAGTGATGTACATCAGTTTCTTTGGACGAAAAATTAACGATCGTTATACGCAATATGTGAGTTTAGGTAAATATGCTTCTAAAATTGCGCAATTAAGCAACGATGAATCCATCCCCAAATTTGTGACACATCTTATATATCTTTCCAAATCCGATAAACGAGAAATTATTGAAGAACAAATCATTCAATCTATTTTTGCTAAAAAACCCAAAAGAGCAGATGTATATTGGTTTTTCCACATCAACAGAACCAACAATCCCTACACTTTAGACTACGATGTATCTGAATTGGTGGACGATAAAATTTACAAAATCATTGTTAACATTGGTTTCCGCATCAAGCCACGCACAGAAACTTATTTCATTCAAATCATAAATGACATGATTGAAAACAAAGAAATGAGTTTTCATTTAAAAAATCATGGTTCAACCGTTTATAATCCCAGCATTGATTTTAAATTCATTGTGATGGAGCGCTTTTTATCCGTTGAAAACGAATTTGCATTAAAAGAAGGCCTAACACTGAAAGCCTATTTCTTTTTACAAAAAATAGCACAAAACGACGAAAAAGCCTTTGGTTTGGATAAAAGCGATGTGCTTGTGGAGCAAATTCCGCTTGTTTACCAGCCTGTTGGTGTTGTTAATTTGAAACGAAGAATTTAGGAGGGGAAGTCAACTAATAAAAATAGTAAACAAGGTGAGTGCTGTTTAAGCAACCAAGCAATGTTTGTTTGAAATGTGTAAAAATATCCAACATTGGGTGTTTTTATGAATGAATTTTCTTACATTTAACAAATGTAACCTTAAACAAGCAACTATGAAAAAATTATCTTTAAAAATAGCATTAACAGCACTTATAGGCTTTTTTAGTCTTTTCTCCACCTCCATTTTTAGCCAAGACAGTCCTCATTTTGAATGGGCGACAAAAGCAGGAGGAAACTATTCTGATGAAGGTTATAGCATCACAGTTGATAACCAAGGAAATAGCTATATTACAGGATATTTTCAAAACACCGCTATTTTTGGAAGTACGACCTTTACAAGTAATGGATATTATGATATTTTCATCGCCAAATTAGATGCTAATGGAAACTATCTTTGGGCAAAAAAAGCAGGAGGAAATAGTGAAGATGTTGGTAGTAGCATCGCAGTAGATAGTCAAGGAAATAGCTATGTAACAGGCTATTTTAATAACACTGCCACTTTTGGAAATACGACTTTAACAAGTAGTGGAAGTAGAGATGTTTTCATAACTAAATTAGATGCCAACGGGAATTTCCTTTGGGCTAAACAAGCCGGGGGAATTAATCAATATGATGAAGGCATTAGCATAGCAGTAGATAGCCAAAGCAACAGCTATATAACTGGATATTTTGGAGATACCGCAACTTTTGGAAGCACGACTTTAACAAGTAATGGATATTATGATATGTTCATCGCCAAATTAGATGCTAATGGCAACTATCTTTGGGCCAAATCAGCTGGGGAAAGTAGTCTTGATTTTGGTTTTAGCATAGCAGTAGATAACCAAGGCAACAGTTATGTAACGGGACGGTTTCGAGGTTCCGTAGCTTTTGGAAGTACTACTTTAGCAACTTATGGTAGTCTTCAAATTTTTATAACCAAATTAGACACCAATGGAAACTTCCTTTGGGCTAAACAAGCAGGTGATTGGAATGGCAATGCTACTGGTTGCAGTATCGCAGTAGATAACCAAGGAAATGTCTTTGTGTCAGGATATTTTTCATTCCTCGCAACATTTGGAAGTACGACCTTTACAAGCAATAATAGTAATGATGATATTTTCATAACCAAATTAGATGCTAACGGGAATTTTCTTTGGGCTAAACAAGCCGGGGGCAATAATCTTGAAAATGGTAAAGGCATCGCAGTAGATAGCCAAGGAAACAGCTATCTAGCAGGCTATTTTGAAGACATCGCTGCTTTTGGAAGTGCGACTTTAACAAGTAATGGAAACCAAGATATTTATATCACGAAATTAGACCCCAACGGCAACTTTATTTGGATAAAACAAGCGGGGGGAAGTTATAAAGACATATGTAGAGGCATCGCAGTAGATAACCAAGGGAATAGCTATGTAACCGGAGTTATACAAGACACTGTAACTTTTGGAAGTACTACTTTAACGGGTAATGGATCTTTAAACATTTTTGTTGCAAAAATAAACAACTCACCTCTTTCTGTTCCTACTTTTGAATCTTTCACCAACATCCTTATTTACCCCAACCCTGCTACACAGCAAATTACCGTTGAAAGTAGTAATGCGCTAAAAGTAATAGAACTACAAGACATGAGCGGTCGACTAATTACCAAAAAAAATGTTGCAGGAGAGAAAACAAACATAAATGTTTCAAACCTCAACAAAGGCGTTTATTTTGTAAAAGTGGTTGATAACCAAAACAAAGTAAAAGTAGTGAAAGTGGCGAAGGAGTAAGAAAATAGAAAGGTTAATTTGGATTTTTGTAGCACAATAAATCGCTTCAATTATCAAAAGTCTATTTTTATTTTTATTTTTGGGGGGCGTGGATAAATTTCACTCTTTAAAAAATAAAGAAAATGAAAAAAATAGTATTAAGTATCTTTTCATTTGTACTTATTGCAAGTATAAATGCACAAACAACAACAAATGCTCCAGATAGCGAATATAAATTTACAAAAATTGCTCATTTAGACGCAACACCTGTTCAAAGTCAAGGAAATACAGGAACTTGTTGGAGTTTTTCTGCCTTATCGTTCTTTGAATCAGAGTTGATTCGCAAAGGCAATAAAAATCCAGATGTACTTTCAGAAATGTTTATTGTGCGTAAAGCTTATGAAAGCAAGGCAGATAAATACATTCGTATGGACGGGAAAACAAACTTCTCTCAAGGAGGTGCTTTTCACGATATTCCTTATGTAGTTAAAAGATACGGAATCGTTCCACAAGAAGTTTATAGCGGATTAATTAATGGTGCAAAAAAATACAACCACGACGAATTGTTTGCGGTATTAGAAGGTATCGTTAAAGGTGTTAACAACGGAAGTAAGCCTATTTCAACATCTTGGAAAATAGCTTTCAATTCAATTTTGGATGCTTATTTAGGGCAAGATGTTAAAGAATTTGAGTGGAAGGGTAAAAAATATACACCACAATCGTATGCGCAAGCAATTGGGTTGAACATGGATGATTATATTTCATTAACATCGTTTACCAACCATGAGATGAACAAACCTTGTATGTTGGAAATTCAAGACAACTGGGCTTGGGGTTCTTCTTACAACGTGTCTTTAGAAGATTTAAACAATGCGGCTATTTACGCATTGAAAAATGGCTACACACTTGCTTGGGGATCGGATGTTTCTGAAAGAGGATTCTCTTTTTCTAACGGTTTGGGAATTGTGCCAGAAGATCCTGAAACGATTAAAGTAAAAGGTAGAGACAATTCAAATTTTTCAGATGGTGGTGCAGAAAGAACATCGGATGCGTTTAAAACTCCTGTAAAAGAGTTAACCATCACGCAAGAATTACGTCAAGAAGGGTATGATAACAAAACTACAACAGACGACCATGGAATGCACATCGTTGGGTTGTATAAAGACCAAAACGGAACCAATTATTACTTGGTGAAAAACTCTTGGGGAACAGGAAACTATCCGCAAGGTTATTTGTATGTGTCTGAAAACTTCTTTAAATACAAAACCATCAACATCTACTTGCACAAAGACGGTTTGTCGAAAGAGATGAAGAAAAAATTAAATATTCAATAATCTTAATAAGAGCCATTTTAGCGTCACTACTATTATGGCTCTTTTTTAAAAACTATTTCTATGAAGAAAACTTTACTTTTAATCAGTTCAATTTTTATTGGCTATTCAACATTTGCTCAAACGCAAAGATGCGCTACAGTTGAATACATGAATTACCGTGAAAACCTCCAAAACGGGTACATTCAAGCTACACAATCGGTATTTAACACGGCAAAAAAATCAAATCAACAAAAATCGGATGAAACTTACATCATCCCTGTAGTTGTGCATGTAGTTTACAAGAAAGCGCAAGAAAACATTGCCGATTCTGTAATTTTAGATCAAATTCGCGTGTTGAACGAAGATTACAACCGTTTGAATGCGGATTCTGTCAACTTGCGCAATGAATTCTTACCCTATGTTGGCAATGCAAAAATTGAATTTCGTTTAGCAGAATTTGACCCGAATGGCAATCCAACAACTGGAATTACACGAACTCAAACAACCTTAAATTCATTTTTAGAAATGGGTTCTGGATTGGCAGAGAAAGTAAAATCTACAGCTGATGGAGGTATCGACCCATGGAACCAATCTCGTTATTTGAATATCTGGGTATGCAACATGGCTTTGACCTGGGGTACAACCGAAATACCTATGGTATTAGGTTATGCAACACCACCTGCTAATTTACCTAACTGGCCAGCTGGAAGTACTGGCAATATGAGCGATGGTGTTGTGATTCAATACCAAGTATTTGGAACCAACAACCCTACTCCACTTCCTGGAGGTACTCCGTATGTGGTAAAAGGAAGAACTGTTACTCATGAAGTAGGTCATTACTTAGGATTGCGTCATATTTGGGGTGATGGTGATTGCACACAAGAAGATGGAATTGATGATACTCCAAATGCAGATGCTCAATCACAATCAGATTGTAACAAAACCAAAAACACATGTGTGGACGCTATTGACGGTGAAGACTTGCCTGATTTAGTTGAAAATTTTATGGATTATTCAGCAGAAGATTGCCAAAATACGTTTACAAAAGGACAAGTAGAGTTAATGCGTGCTGTAATTGAAAATAACCGTTGGGACTTGGTAAATGACAACGACGCATTATCGACAAAAGCAGTTGATATGATTGCAACATCACTATATCCCAATCCAGCAAACAACACGATTACGTTGGTGAGTGAAAAAAGCTTAAATGCTCATTTAACTGTTTTTGATGGCAATGGTAAAGAAGTTTTAACTTCTAAAATCAACGGAATGAAAGCAGTATTAGATATTTCATCGCTTGAAAATGGAATTTATCACCTTCAAATTGAAAACATGGGAGGTGTAAAGAAAATTGTAAAAATGTAATACATTTATCTATTTCACAAAAAGGGTTAATGACCGTTCATTAGCCCTTTTTTATTGCTTCAATGCATTGCACCATTCCTTCTGTAGCTGGTTTATTGATTACCTGAAAATAAGAAGGAACATGCATTGTTGATGCGGATGGGTCGATAAGAAAACACCTACAATCATTGCTTGTATAATGAATCAAGCCTGCTGCTGGGTAAACGTTTAAAGATGTTCCTATGACAATAAAATCAGTAGCAGTTTGGATAATGGATTGAGCAAGCGCATAATTGGGAACCTCTTCGCCAAACCAAACTACATGAGGGCGCAATGGATAGCCATCATCACACAAATCTTTTTCTATGTCTAAGTCTCCTGTAACTGGATAATATTTTTCTTCTTGTTTTGGACCGCTGCTTTTAGCCAATAGAATATTGCCGTGCAAGTGAACAATGTTGGTACTTCCTGCTCTTTCGTGTAAATCATCAATATTTTGAGTGATAACAGTAACCTGAAACTCTTTTTCTAACTGCGCAATAAGCAAATGAGCACTATTGGGTTGAACAGAAAGAATGTTTTTTCTTCTTAAATTATAAAATTCTTGCACCATCTTGGCGTTAGCTTTCCACGCTTCTGGGGTAGCTACTTCTTCAATTCTATAATTTTCCCACAACCCTCCAGCATCCCTAAACGTTGATATTCCGCTCTCTGCACTCATCCCTGCCCCACTAAAAATTACTATATGTTTCAATTTTTTCATATTAGCTTAATCGTTTAATTCCAAAAATGACCCTATTTATTTTCAATGATTAACAACCATTTATACTTTTAAAAGTTTAAATTTAGGCTAAAATATTGTTAAAATTATAAACATGAAAAAACAAATACTCTACATTGCCTCTTTATTGATGGCAAGTCAAGCTTACTCACAAATTGTGTTGAGTGAAAACTTTGACAATGGTTTGCCTGCAACATGGACTCAAACTACTTTGGCAACTGATGGTGGTTGGAAAAACGGAACTGCTGCATCATTGTCAAGTCAATCTGTAACTTTTCCAGATTTGAATGGAACTAAGTTCATGGGAACAAATGACGACGCTTGTAACTGTAATAAAAGTGCCGATCGTTTAATTTCTCCATCCATGGATTTAACTGCTGCAGGAGGCAATCCATTTTTACAAATTGATTATATGTTTGTTAAAGGTTCTTACCAAGGTGCAACTGAAGCAGGAACAATTGAAATTTCAACAGATGGTGGTACTTCTTGGACCGTGT
This sequence comes from Bacteroidota bacterium, assembly GCA_029558435.1. The sequence goes on along the minus strand of JAKQEZ010000471.1, from coordinate 22,985 downwards.
TAAAAACTTTAACAGGCTTGCAAGCATTTGAATGGAGAACAGATTTAATTGATTTAAGTGCTTATGCTTCAAGTAACGATGTCAAAATTTCATTCTTATACAAAGACAACGGCGGTTGGTTGTTTGGATATGGTGTAGATAACTTTAAGGTATACGTACCAGAACCAAATGAAGCTGTATTGGTGAGTGCATCAGTTAATCGTTATTCTTTAACAAACGTTAATAACAATATTACATTAAGTGTGAAAAACATGGGGTCTAACCCTATCACATCTTTGGATATTGAGTGGAACGACGGAACAGGGCACGCAGCAACAATTAGTACAAACATTGCTGTTGGTGCAACTGCCAATGTAACTCACACAACACCTGTAAACTATGCAACAGCACAAACAAAAAATATTGCTGTAAACATTACACAAGTAAATGGTGGAACGGATCCAGACATGTCTAACAACAGTGCGGCAACAATTTTCACTACTATTTCTCAATCACCTACAAAATTCCCAGTAATTGAAGAAGGAACAGGTACATGGTGTGGATGGTGTCCTCGTGGTGCAGTAGCAATGGATTATATGTATCAAAATTACCCAGATTTTATTGGTGTTGCTGTTCACAATGGTGACCCAATGACTGTAGCTGCTTATGACGCTGCTTCTGATTTTTCTGGTTTCCCATCTTCTCACATTGATAGAGCATTGAGAGATCAAGATGCTTCAACAACAGATTTTGAAAATGGATACAATGCAAGAAAAAATGTAAAAACTCCAGGTAAAGTTTCTGCAGTTGTTACATCTAATGGAAATGCGGTACAAATTGCTGCAACAGCAACTATCTATACAAACTCTGCAACAGAAGATTACAGAATGGGTGTAATTATTACAGAAGACAATGTTACTGGAACAACAACTGGTTATAATCAAGCAAATTACTACGCTGGTGGTGGTAGCGGTGCAATGGGTGGATATGAAAGTTTGCCAAACCCTGTTCTTGCTGCTAACATGGTTTACAACCACGTGGGAAGAGCTTTAATTGGTGGATATGATGGTCAAGCGGGTTCTATCCCTGCTCCAGTAGTTGACGGACAAGCAGTAAATTACACGTTTAACTATACTGTTCCTTCAACTTCAGTTAAAAATAACATGACTGCAATTGTTGTTTTAATTGACAACACAACACATGAAATTTTAAATGCACACAAAGTTTCTTTAGGAACTGTTAGTGTAGCAGAAATTGAAACTATTGGATTAGAAGTTTATCCAAATCCTGCAACTGATAAAATCAACGTTACTTTTGAAGCAAAAGGTGGTGATTATGCAATTCAGTTGACAGATTTACAAGGAAGAGTAGTGTTAACTGAAACACATTCTAACTTGTCTGGAAGCCAAAACTTTGAAATCAACACAAGCAAATTAACTGCTGGAAACTATTTAATCAGTGTTTCTCAAAATGGTGGTTCATTTACAAAAATGATTGCTATCCAATAATAGAAATTAATTTTCTTGACAGAAAGGGGTTCAGTTTTGAATCCCTTTCTTTTTTTGCCTTATCTTCACTATCTTTGTACCCTATTTTAAGCAATCATCTTTTCGTTAATGACAAATAAGGAATTTCTCTCTCGTTTTGAACAATTACCACTGGTAGAAAAAACGGCTCAACAACTGCAAAACCATGAATCGCGCATTCATTGGAAGGGATTGGCAGGAAGTGCGTCTTCTATTTGTTCTGCTGCGGTTTGCTCACAAGTTCCTGGCAATCATTTATTTATTCTAAGCGACAAAGAAGAAGCTGCTTATTTTTTAAACAACATTGAAGGGTTGTTTCCTGATAATAACAACATTCTCTTCTATCCTGCATCGTTTAGAACACCCTATCATTTTGAAGAGGTGGACAATGCAAATGTTGTGGCACGTGCCGAAGTTTTGGATAAAATCAATTCGGGAAAAAATACGTGGATTATCACCTATCCCGAGGCATTGTTTGAAAAAGTGCCCACTCAAAAAAACTTAACTAAAAATTCGTATAAAGTAGAAGTTGGGAAAACCTATTCCATTGATTTTTTGAAGGAAGTATTGCTCGAAAATCATTTTGAATACGTTGACTTTGTATACGAACCTGGTCATTTTTCCATTCGAGGAGGAATAGTTGATGTTTTTTCATATTCCAATGATTTTCCATATCGTATAGAATTTTTTGGCGATGATGTGGAATCCATCCGCACCTTTGATGCATCAACACAACTTTCAATAAATACACACCAGTTTTTTACCATTGTTCCCAACGTGCAAGGGCGTATGGTGAGTGAAGGTAATGGTAGTTTCTTAGAATTCATCGGAAAAAACACCACCATTTGGATAGCATCGTGCGATAAAATTAAGGAAACACTTAAATCGGAATACAAAAAAGCGGTTGCCATTCATTCCGAATTGCCCAATACGGTGAAACACACCATTCCTTCTGAATTGTATGTGGATGATACATCGTTTTTAGGTGAATTAAACGCATTTTCAACCATTGAATTGGGAATTGACACGCATTTTGAGAGCCACTTTACTGCAACGTTTGATTTTCTGCCACAACCCTCGTTCAACAAAAACTTTGAATTGTTGCGCGACGACCTCATCGCACGTAAAAAAAATGGCAATGAAGTGCTTGTTTTTTCAAATCAACCCAAGCAATTGGAACGGTTGGAACAAATTCTGGAAGATATTTCTGCAGAAGAAAAACCAACCTTTACACCAATGAATTTTGCGTTGAGTGAAGGATTTATTTCGCCCTCAAATCAATTGGTTTGCTATACCGACCATCAACTTTTTGAACGCTATCACCGCTTTAAACTCAAAGAAGGATTTAAGCAAACGCAACAAGCATTAACACTCAAAGAAATTTACAACCTCCAAAAAGGCGATTACATAACACACATTGATCATGGAATTGGGCAGTTTTCTGGCTTAGAAACGATTGATGTCAACGGAAAACCACAAGAGGCTATTCGTTTGGTTTATAAAGATGGCGATGTTTTATATGTTGGCATTCACTCCTTGCACCGCATTTCTAAATTTACAGGCAAAGAAGGCACTATTCCAAAAGTTAATAAACTTGGAACCATTGCTTGGACCACTCTGAAAAACAAAACCAAAAAGAAAATTAAAGAGTTGGCCTACGACCTTATTCAACTTTATGCCGAGCGTAAAAGCAAGCCTGGTTTTCAATTTTCTCCCGATTCTTATTTGCAAAACGAATTGGAAGTTTCGTTTATGTATGAGGACACTCCCGACCAATTGAAGGCAACTTTGGCTGTAAAAGAAGACATGGAAAAACCCATACCGATGGATCGTTTGGTATGTGGCGATGTTGGCTTTGGAAAAACAGAAGTGGCCATACGAGCAGCATTTAAAGCCGTGGGCGATAACAAACAAGTGGCTGTTTTGGTGCCAACAACTATTCTTTCGCTTCAACATTATAGAAGTTTTAAAGAACGTTTAAAAGACTTTCCATGCCGTGTTGACTATATCAATCGATTTAAGTCGGCAAAACAAATTTCAGAAACGCTAAAAGACCTCAAAGAAGGAAAAATTGATATTTTAATTGGAACACACGCCATAGCTTCCGACAGAGTAAAGTTCAAAGATTTGGGGTTGATTATCATTGACGAGGAACAAAAATTTGGCGTTTCGGTAAAAGATAAGCTCAAAACCATGCGTGCCACAGTTGATACGCTAACATTAACGGCAACACCTATTCCACGAACGCTTCAATTTTCTTTGATGGGTGCCCGCGATTTGAGCATTATCAACACACCTCCACCCAATCGTCAACCAATTATTACAGAAATCATTCATTTCAACGAAGAAGCCATTCGCGATGCGGTTGCCTATGAAATTAGTCGTGGTGGACAAGTGTATTTTGTGCACAACCGTTTGGCCAACATAAAGGAAGTTGCGGGCATGTTGCAACGTCTTTGTCCGGGCATACGCATTGCAATAGGGCACGGACAAATGGACGGTAAGGAATTGGAAAAAATCATGATGGGCTTCATCAATTACGAATACGACGTGTTGTTGGCTACTACCATCATTGAGTCAGGGATTGACATTCCGAATGCGAATACCATTATCATAAACAATGCGCACAATTTTGGGTTGAGCGATTTGCACCAATTAAGAGGTCGCGTTGGTCGTTCCAACAAAAAAGCATTCTGTTATTTAATTTCCCAAAAATCATCGTTGCTAACTACAGAAGCACGCAAACGCTTGGAAGCATTGGTTCAATTCTCAGATTTAGGAGCTGGATTTAACATTGCAATGAAAGATTTAGACATTCGCGGAGCTGGAAATTTATTAGGTGGTGAGCAAAGTGGTTTCATTGCCGAAATTGGCTTTGAAATGTACCAGAAAATATTGAACGAAGCCATTGAAGAATTGAAAGAAAGCGAGTTTAAAGAACTTTTTGAAAGTAGAAATACCGATTCGCCACTACAATTTGTGCAAGATACTGTTTTGGAAACCGATTTAGAAATTCGCATTCCAGACACCTATGTAAACAACGTTGCCGAGCGTTTGAGCTTGTATCAAGAAATGAGCACGCTCAAAAATACGGCTGAGTTAAAAGAATTTGAAAAACATTTAATTGACCGTTTTGGTCCAACACCACAAGAAGTAATTGATTTATTTCAATCGTTTGAATTGCGTTGGTTGGCACAAACCATTGGCTTAGAAAAATTGGTTATCAAAGGTGGAAAAATGATTGGTAGTTTTATTTCCAACCCTCAAAGTCCCTATTATGAATCGCCGTTGTTTACCACTATTATCAAGGCTATTCAAGCAAATTCTGGAACTTTTAGGATGAATGAGAAAAACGATAAATTGCGCATAATTTCCGAAAACATTCACAGCCTAAATGAAGCCTACGAAACATTGTCGTTGCTTCAATAGAAAAACAATTTTAAGACGATTTTGTTTATTTGCTGATGTTAATCAAATCAAAGTTTTGATTGGATAGGATTTCCACGTTTTTGTTTTCATATCCGTGACCTCCACCTACTTGCTTTGAATCAAAATTGTTCATGATAAGTTGACCAGCTTCTTTGCCCATCAACAATTCATAACAATAGTTAAACGTAACGTCGTATCCTTGTATCGCCACTTTTGTGAAATCTGAACCGTATTTTGCACGGTATTTTCGATGGTAATACTTCGTTCTATCGTAGTTGTAATTCAAATCCATAGATGATGGCATAGAAATACGATAATTGTTTTTTTGCAACGCATTGATACTTTCAATATCCGACCAAGCATCTGTTCCAAAAATATAAGAACTTGGACCAAATTTAGTTCCCAATTTCCCAATTTCATTCATAAAATTAGCCGCTGATTTTGGATCGTTGGTTGGATAAACAATTGCCAACTTCATGTTGCTCGATACAAACTGTTTCAAATTATCGGGTGTAGTTTCAATCAATTTGCCGTTTTTAGCAATGCGTTTGTACTCTGAGCGGAATGCTTGGTACAACGATGAGTCTTTTGCAAGTGTTGGACGCACCAACAATACATTATCGCCATTAAATTTTAAAGCAATGAATTGTGCCAACCCTTTCATTAGTGTAATGTCACTTCCCATAGACGCATACACATACGGGTTGTTTTGCAAAATTTTAGTATCCACATTAACTGGACACACCATTTTTACTTTACGCTGCAAACACCAATTGGCAATAATTGGAGCAAGATTTTTGTTCAAAGGTCCAATCACCAAATCCATTGTACTCATTTCTGGTTTTGCCAAAATTTGTTTCACTTTTGACTCGTTGTTCTCAATGTCATACACATAAACTTTGGCACGCAATCCTAATTGTTCCAAACTATCAAGGGCCATTTGTGCACCCATTAAAAACTCAGCCGACATGATGGAAATGCGCTCGGAATAACCCGGACCTTTATCCAACATAAAAGGCAATAAAATAGCTACACGATATTCTGCTTTCTTGGTGTGCGAAGTTTTGCTATCAGTTGGTAAATCAATAACTTTTACTGGAACTGGGCGAACCTCAACTTTTGAAATATTTTCTTTTTTCAACGGTATTTTTACAACCTCACCAGGTTTTACAACATTGGATTTTTTGTTGTTAAATGCCACAATTTCATCAACTGCAACCATGTAGCGTTTTGAAATACTATACAACGTTTCACCATTAGCAACGGTATGCTCCACGATGGAATCATTGAACGTAATTTTTATTGGTGCAGCCGTTTTTATTGGCTCGTTTTCCTTTTTTTCTACAACATTAGCTTTTTCACCCGTTGCGTAGGTAGAAGTGATAATTTTTAATTGCTGTCCAACCTTCAACCCATTGACACATTCTGGATTCCATTTTTCCAAATCTTTAACGTCCACATCGTATTGTTTTGCAATAGAATACAACGTTTCTTTTGCTACAACAGTGTGTGTTTTGGTTTCAGTAATTACAGGAACTGGAATATAAACTTGCTGACCTTCTTGCAAACCTTTTTCAATACCGGGATTTTTTTCTACAATTTTTTCTACAGGTACTTCATACATCTTGTGTAAACCCCACAACGTGTTGCCTTTTTGAACAGTATGAACATACACTTTTTCACCATCTTTTACTTCAATTTTTACATCGTTTAATTGAGCAAAAGAAGAAAATGCAATTAGAAAAATACCAATAAGAAATAGTTTCATGTGTTGAATTTTTTTATTGAACCTAACAATCAATGTGCCAAATGGTTATTCCCACTCAATTGTTGCAGGTGGTTTAGAGCTAATGTCATAAGTAACTCTGTTCACACCTTTCACTTGGTTGATGATTTTATTAGAAACTTTTGCTAAAAATTCATACGGTAAATGTACCCAATCGGCAGTCATACCATCCGTTGATGAAACAGCACGCAATGCAACCGCATTTTCATACGTTCTTTCGTCGCCCATTACGCCCACCGATTGAACTGGTAAGAAAATTGCACCCGCTTGCCAAACATCGCCATACAAACGATCTTCTTTCAAGCTTGAGATGAAAATGTAATCCACTTCTTGCAAAATGCGCACTTTATCGGCTGTAACTTCGCCCAAAATACGGATTCCTAAACCTGGTCCAGGGAAAGGATGACGTTGAAGAATGGTATCGTCCATGTTCATAGATTTACCAACACGTCTCACCTCGTCTTTAAACAACAAACGCAACGGTTCTACCACTTGCAACTTCATATAATCGGGTAAACCACCAACGTTGTGGTGCGATTTTATAGTTTTTGAAGGACCACCATTTACAGAAACCGATTCAATGACATCAGGGTAAATAGTTCCTTGACCCAACCAAGTTGCGCCTTCAATTAATTTTGATTCCTCATCAAACACATCAATAAATGTTTTACCGATGGCTTTTCTTTTTAATTCTGGATCTGTCAATCCTTTCAAAGCAGCAAAGAAACGTTCAGAAGCGTCAACACCTTTCACGTTTAATCCCATGTGTTTGTAAGAATCCAACACTTCATCGTATTCGTTTTTACGCAACAAACCGTGGTTCACGAAAATACAATGCAAGTTGCTTCCAATGGCTTTGTGCAACAACATGGCAGCAACAGAAGAATCAACCCCACCAGATAATGCTAAAATAACTTTATCGTCTTTAATTTTTTCTTTAAGTTCGGCAACGGTTGTTTCAACAAATGAAAGTGGTGTCCACGATTGGTCGCATTTACAAACATCCACAATAAAATTGCGCAACAACAAAGCTCCTTCCAATGAGTGGTAAACCTCTGGGTGGAATTGGATACCATACGTTTGCTCGCCTTCAATTTCATAACCAGCCACTTCAACATCTGCCGTGCTTGCAATGATTTTATAATTGGATGGAACAACTTTTATGGTGTCACCGTGCGACATCCATACTTGAGAACCAGTCGTCATTCCTCTTGTTAACACACAATTGGTGTTTACTTTTGCCAAATTAGCTCTACCGTATTCGCGAATGGTAGATGGCAATACTTCACCCCCAAATTTTGCAGCTAAATATTGTGCTCCAAAGCAGATGCCCAACAAAGGTAATTTTCCTTTAATTTGACTTAAATCTGGAGTTGGTGCATTAGCATCGCTCACAGAAAATGGACTTCCTGATAAAATTACACCTTTTACATCGCTTGTTATTGCCGGAATTTTATCCCAAGGAAAAATCTCACAATAAACATTTATCTCACGTATTCTTCTGGCAATCAACTGTGTATATTGAGAACCGAAATCAATTATTAAAATCTTGTCTTGCATGGTGCAAAAGTAAGAAAATAGGATGTGATATTGCTAATTCTGGATGGAATTTTATTAAATATCCAACACACCAACCCCTTGACGTACAATTTCTGGTTCGTCGGTGGTGCAATTAACAATTGTTGAAGCCTCTAGCTGACCATATCCCCCATCAATAATTATTGCCACATCTTCCTCATAACGTTCGTAAATAGCATAAGGATCAACAAAATAATCTTGAATCAAATCGTCGTCGTTGTGCAAAGACGTTACAGCAATTGGATGACCTAATTCTTCTACTATTCGCTGCACAATTGCATTATCTGGAATACGAATACCCACTTCTTTTTTATTATTGCCAAACAATTTGGGAATTTCATTGGTTGCAGGCAAAATAAAGGTAAAAGGTCCCGGTAAATTTTGTTTCAATACTTTAAAAATTGGGCGAGAAATGTGTTTTACATAATTAGAAATATCGCTAAAATCCTTGCAAATGATTGAAAAGTTGGATTTTTCCAATTTCACGTCTTTGAGTCGCGCCAATTCTTGCAAGCCCTTTTTGTTATACAAATCACAGCCCATAGCATAAACGGTATCGGTTGGAAAAATGATAACACCTCCAGCTTTTAATTCATCAATTATTTGGCGAATGATACGATCATCGATGTTATATGGGTTGATTTCTATTAACATGAAAACTTACTATTTGAAAATAACTGTTGTTGGAATTCTGAATAAAACAAATTTACAAATTAAATCGCATATATAGGTATATTTATCTAACTTTGCGCCGGAATATAGTAAATATGTTAGTACAAGTAGTTAAGTCCAAAATCCACCGTGTGCGTGTAACGCAAGCCGATTTAAACTATATCGGTAGTATTACCATTGATGAAGCGTTGATGGATGCGGCAAATTTTATAGAAGGAGAACGTGTTCAAATTGTTAACCTAAACAACGGTGAACGTTTGGAAACGTATATCATAAAAGGAGAGCGAAATTCTGGAACAATTTGTTTGAACGGTCCGGCTGCCAGAAAAGTGGCGGTAAACGATGTTGTAATTATTATTGGTTATGGCATGATGGATTTTGAAGAAGCAAAAACGTTCAAACCATCGTTTGTTTTCCCTAACGAACAAACCAATTTGTTAGATTAACATGTCAAAAGATACCATTTTAAAGGTTGTAAAAACAGTTTTACCTTTAGCAATTGGTATCTATCTTTTTTGGTTGTTTTTTTCTAAAATGACCGATGAACACATTGCCAGTTTCAAACGTGCATTGCGAGAAGCCAATTATTTTTGGGTTTTCTTGGCAATGGTATTGGAATTTGTTTCTTTGTGGTCGCGTGCTCATCGTTGGAAATATTTGTTGGAACCCTTGGGCTATTCCACACCTTGGAAAAACCGTTACCACGCATTGATGGTAGGTTACTTGGCCAATTACACCCTTCCTCGTGCTGGTGAACCAACTCGTTCGGCAATGCTTTTTCGCTCAGATGGTGTTCCTTTTGCAAAATCGTTTGGAACCATAATAGCAGAACGTGCGGTGGATGTTGCCATGCTAGGATTGGTAGTATTAATCACTATGGCGTTGGGTGCCAATGATTTGAAAACCATTTTTGCATCTATTGAAGAACAATTGGGAGGAAAATCGGCTGAAACAACTGGTTTTGATTTTAAACAATTGATTTATTTTATCGGCGGCGGTTTGGTGTTGATTGGTATTTTGGTGTACATTTTCAATGCTAAAATCCGCGAAAAACTAAAGCAATTCATTATAGGTTTGCTGAGTGGTGTTTTTGCCATTTTTAAAACCAAAAATCCGTGGATGTTCATTGTCCACACCTTTATAATTTGGAGCAGCTGGGTATTGATGTTTGTGGTTCCATTCTATTCTCTCAAAGAAACAGCTGATGTGCCATTTACAGGGATGCTCATCGGATTTGTTGTAGGTTCGTTGGGTATGTCGTTAACCAATGGCGGAATTGGCGTTTATCCGTTGCTTGTTGGAATGGTTGTAGCATTTTACTTGCAAGACACACATCCAGCAGATGCAACGGGAATAGGCAATGCATTAGGCATGATAATTTGGTTGGGAAATACCATAATCATGATACTTTTAGGATTAATTTCATTAGTTTTATTACCTAAAAACTATTCCAAAGAAGATGACACGTCTCGAACACCTCAGCAATAAAATTGTTTCGCTAGAAGAAGCTAAGCGTAGAATGAATATTTGGCGACTTGCAGGCTTAAAAGTAACCTTTACCAATGGTTGTTTTGATATTTTGCACAAAGGGCATGTAACCTATTTAACCCAAGCGGCAGATTTAGGCAATCGATTGGTGGTGGGTTTAAACACCGATGCTTCGGTAAGAAGACAAGGAAAATCACCTGAGCGACCAATCAACGATGAAGCTGCAAGAGCTACTGTATTGGCCAGTTTAAGCGCTGTGGATTTAGTAGTGTTATTTGACGAAGACACGCCACTAGAACTCATTGAGGCATTGCAACCCAATATTGTTGCCAAAGGAAGCGATTACGATGCACAAGAGCGTGATACAACTTCAAAAAAATACATTGTTGGCGCCCATTTAATGGACAAGACGGGAGGTCAAGTTGTTGCCATACCACTAGTTGAAGGTTTTTCAACCACCAACATTATTAGCAAGATTAAAAAATAAGTGAGGATAAGGAATTATCCTGATCTGAAGATTGAAATAAAAAAGAGGCTGTCCGAAAAGTTGAACAGCCTCTTACATTTTTCATGATGAAGTTATTGAATGACTAACTTGTGCGTTTCTTGCAATTGTCCGTCAGAGAATAATTTTACTAAATAAATTCCTTTATTCAATCCATTGAGGTTGATTATTGAATTTTGTTGTTCATTTACCTGTGTTTTCAACACTTCTTTACCAGTTAAATCATAAAAACGAACAATCGTTTCTTTTGCATCTGATTTATTTATGAATTTAATAAACAACTCATCTTTTGCTGGATTTGGATATAATAAAATGTTTTCACTTTCTTCATTTAATATATTTTCCTCTGTTGGCATTGATGTAATTAAGCTTCTAGAAGAACTACTAAGAGGCATTACAATTAATGAAACAGGTTGTTTTTCTAAAGTTGAAACAAGCATTGAAGTAATGTTTTCCACTTCTGGATCAGAAGAATGACGTAAATTATTTAATCGAGCTATAATTGTAGTATCTTCTTGAACTGCTACACTCCAATCATTATATTTATTCAAATCGTATATTACACGGTAATAAGACATTAAATCTCTAGAAATAGGTAATTTAACAATTAATGAATCAAATTTATGTTGATTTTGAGTAGTGCTATATACGTTTAATAATTGCTTTTGAAATTCTAAACCTCTACACAATTCAAGGTATTTAATCAGACTGTCATTTATAGCTACGATGCTTGTATCGTCAATGATGGAATGAATATAAGCTTGTTGTTCAATTTGAAGTGTTTCTTCTTTGATATTTATTATATCAACTAGCTTTTTCATGGAAGAAACCCCAGTTTGATATTGACCTATATCATACTTTAATGCATTGGATCTATTAGATGCTTTCAAAGCATTATAAACAGTGTCTGATAATTTGCTATTTTCAATTAAAACCGATTTTAGTGTAACATCCTTAACAGCTGAGTTAATATAAGCTAATAAAACTTCATCACTTAAATATGGAGATGCATCCATTAACTTATTATAAGTATAAGTTTCATTTGGCGCAGTAGCAATGTTATTTAATAAATTAGCTGTTTCGTTGTTATCAATTATTTTCACTAGACTGTCAATTTGAGCAGATTTACCAAATGGAAACACAATGATAGGAGGCCACCATGAAGCTGGATATTTGGTAGGACACGCCTCTTGATTGTAATAAAGAGGGGTTCCATTCCAAATTTGCATGTATGGATAAACTGCTGCTGGAGAGGTAATTGTATAATTGATAGGTGTTTGAGCATAGTCAGCTAGATGCACATAATTTACTTGTTGGCTTGTTGAACTTAAGAAAAAGTCATAAGCTCCATTGGTGTGTGAAAATGAATTTCTCGCAGCATTTTTGAGCGCATCACTTTGTGAATTGCCATCCATTCTACCTTGCTCATAATCAATTCTACTATTTACAGCAACTGCAATATCCGCATTAGTGATAGGTGATTTAAAGGTATTGCATTTATATTGTAAACCTAAAGCATTGTTGTTATTACCTGGCACATAACTTTTACCATTAACACCTTGTGCTTGCGAACCGATGTATAAACCTTCAAAAGTATTTTTATAAACTTCATTGTGCGTTTCACCAGAATTATCAATGATAACTCCATAGGTTAATGCATTATTACCGTTGTATGGTTTAAGATAATTTTCCGTGATTTCATATCCTGAACCACTAGTAACGTAGATGCCCCATGTTTTCATCGCATTGTCTTCATGGATGTTAAAGTTATTTCTGCTAACTTTTTGATTTTTAGCATAAACAGAAGTAACTCCGTAAAGGCAATTGTTAAATTCATTTCTTATTACTTCAAAAGGATTGTTATTAAAATTAAACACACGGACACCCCAAGAAAGGTTTTTAAATTCTGAACGGATAGTGTTCGCTTCTGAACAATCTTGACCAAAAGGCATCACTACAGAACAAGAACTAGCCACAGAAAACGGGCTATTATACGCAAAAATACCCATACCCCTATCTAATTTATTGGTGTAAATATTTGGAGTATTTTGATAAAACTTATTTGCACCAACATAAACCTTGTTGTTTTGATAAATAACAATGTGTATTGAAGGTTTTACACTAGGGTTTTTTAATAAACCATCCCAAATAAAATCACATGAAGAAATACGCGAAGTATTTACAGAAGTTTGATTGTAATCATAAAATGCAACGCTGTTTTGGCAATTAAAAAAAGTTGAATTGCTCGCATTTAACACGCCGCCTGCATAATTATTATTATGAGAAATATTGATTGGCTCACCAGTTGATGTTTCATCTCTTCTTGAAACCAATACACCAATATATGCGTTTTCAATTCTTGAATTGTTTTTCAATTGCAATATGCCTTGAACCGAATTTAATAGACTACCTTGTGCTGCTGTTGAGTTCCCCCAAACCTCAACTCCTAACCACATATCTTCTTTACCACAAATAGGCATATTGGTTAGTGTTGTGTGATCTAATGTTAATTTAGCGCCCTGACTACCAGTTACAGCATTTTCTATAACCAAACGAGCACCCGGAGCAAACTGAAATACTATATTTTTTATTGTAGCACTTACACCTTCTTTTATACGCAACTCTTTCTCAATATTGATAATTGAAGAACCAGGCGCAATTGGATTGTTTACACCATCCCAAACTTCATTTGTTTGAACAGAATAAGATGTTGCATGATAAGTGCTTGGATTTACATTATCATACACATTGCTCCCATCTATTTGGTCTTGTAGAATGCGTAAAGGGACTTGTTGGTCAAAAATTCCAAGTGTTGGTGAATAACTAGAAATACTTTGAGCTGTTAAATTTATTGTAGGAGTGGTATTTACATTGGAAATTCTTGCTAAATAGTTTTGACGTGGTATATACATTTTACCGTCTTTTGCCATTTCAATTTGACTTATCCCAATTTCAGAATCATTTGACAAGATGGTTTTTATTGGACTGCCAGAAATATCCCAATAATCTAAAGTGCTATTTCCATTATATAAAAGATGTGTTACAAACAATCGTGAACCATCTGCATTAAATTCTAACCCAGAAATATACCTTGCATATCCATTAAATAAACTAACTTTGTAGGGTAATATTTTTTGCGAACCAGCTACTTCAATTCCATTTGGAGCAATATCACGAACTAAAATATTTATAGTATCCAAAGAATTAGATACACTCCCTATTACACACGCTAATCTGTAATTACCGTTAGAAAGTTTTATTGCTTCCATTTCATATCTATCTGGTGCTTGACCACCAATATTTGTTACATAATCATTATAGGTGATATTTCCATTTTCGATTGTTAATCGATAAGTTTTTAAAACATTTCTAAAAAATAAAGTATAAGAGTTTCCATTATCAACAACAGCCAATGCTGGTGAACGATGATGACTAAGGTCTACTACTTCAAAATTGTTTACTCCAATTATTTTATCAATAGATAACATGGTGTTATAAGCACCTGTATTACCAGAAGTACCTACATTTTCGTTATATTGCATTTCAATAGCTTGGTTGGTTGTAGGTGTGCCATCTGCTTTATAAGAAATTCTTAATCTTCCATACGAAACACAAACGTTAAAAGGCGATGTATAGAAGCCTGTGCTAATTATATGAAACAAATTACAATCTTGTTTATCAGGCAACACAATAACCTCTGAAGCAGCTCCATTAGAAGAAATGGGATGAGTAAAAACAGATTGATACATTACTCGTTCATAACTTTTTAATTCCACCGTTTGATCGTCAGACACAGCCGTAATTATTTCTCCATTACGATCATAAATTCTATCATCCACAATGAAGAATAAAATGTTGCCCGAAGCATCCATCTGAATGTTTTGCCCAAATTGTGCCGCTTGACCATGATAACCTTCTGGCGAAGAGGAGGTGGGGAGGGAGGTTTCTTGTGGATTACCAAAAGGGGGAAAGTAAATTTTTTTTGGTGCTAAAATCCAGTAAGAATTTTGGGCTAATAGTTGTGTTCCCATAAACATCAAGAACATAATCAAAATAGGTATTTTTTTCATAATTAATTGTATTAATAGTTTATTTGACAATATTCGAAAAAAAAACATTTATTTTTTTTCATTTTATGAAAATTCTTATTTTTGTTTTTATTTTTTATTTAATTTAGCACTTATGAATACGGATTTAGGATTTGCAATAAGAAAATATAGAGAGTTAAAAGGCTTTACTCAACAACAAATGGCTGACTTTTTAGGAATGGCTGTTTCCAACTACAATAAAATTGAAAACAACAAGTTAGAACTCACTGTTGTGCGTATGATGGAAATAGTAAAGATATTGAAAATAAACATTAATGTTTTATTGGACGAAGATAATGTGCAATCAGTACAGTTAACAGTAAATGATAACAAAGGTGTAGTTACAGGAAATTATAACACCAATTATTTTACTGAAAAATTGAATGACATCATTAATTTAAAAAACAAGAATTAAGAAAATTATGAAAAAAATAAAAATTATATTGTTTATTTTTTTCATAATAGTGAAAACAGGATTTTCACAGATAAATGTCTATCAAGATGTTTTTAAGGGTGGTGTTACAGGTGATGCCTTTGCTCCTTGGAACTTGCCTTTTGGAGGTGATTTTGAAATTTATATAGAACCTAATAGTACTATCAGAAAAGCTTATCTGTTTGTAACTGTTTATTTTTCTCCCGATGAAAACATTTTATATATCAACAATAACCCAGTAGTTCTTAATGCGCAAGATACTTTTAATAATGAGTACTTGTATATTGATGGTACCGATATTAGACGAATGAAAACACTAATGATAGATGTTACCCATATCATCAATCCAACGCAAAATATTTATCCAGTTTCTGCTTTAATTCAACCATCTACTTTATCTCTTGGATTTTTTACTTACTTTTACCTATATGTTGCTTATGAAAATACTTTAATGCAAGACGTTTGTGCTAATGTTTTTGTGAATAATGTGCAACCAAGTTCAAATATGTTGTTTTCATTTGGCAATCTCAATCCGATAGATGTAATTCAAAACGTTGGTTTAGCTTTAAATTCTGGAGAAATGTGCGACACTATTAAAGATGGTAGTTTTGTGAAAATAGACAATACTTTATTAGGTTTAATAGGCGGTCAAGATGATGGAGGACTATCTATTTGCGATGGTGTCTCAGGTAGTTTTTATTATCAAAATGGCGCACTATTCGGTTTAGGAAATGATATAGCGAATTCAACAATGAGCGGTACGGATGCAATTGCAAACATAGAATCATATTTGAATTCATCAACAGCTTTTGATTTAACTTTTGATTATCAATCTACTTTGGGGTCAAAAACAAACCCAATTCATCAACTTTTCCTCACCTACACCACCACCTGCGCACCTTTTGATGTAACTGTAACCAATGATACCATCATTTGCAAAGGAGAACAATTGCAACTTATGGCAACTTCTGCCAACCCCAATGCCACTTTTGAGTGGTCGGCGCCTACTGGTGGCACAAGTGGCAACCCTGCACCGGGCTTGAGTTGCACCAATTGCCCCAACCCTGTTTTTTCAGGAGATAGCAGCATGTTTTATACCGTGCGTATTTGGAACAACGATTCTTGCTCTGTTGTGCGTCCTGTGCATATTTTGGTTAAAGAACCACCAGTTTTGCCTCTACTTACAATCGCAAAAGCGGTGTGTGGAACAGCATCGGGGAGCGTGCTTATTCAAAAACCACAAGAAACAGGCGTGCTGTATCTAATTTCAGAAAACGGAGATACTTTAACAAAACCACTCAACAAAGGTCAAAACGCATTGCAAGGTGGGCTTTTTGGTGGCAACTATACTGTTTATTTTCAAGACAGCTTGGGTTGCAGAAGTGGAGATAGTTCTTTTGTTATACCAACAATCAACAACACAGTGGCAGGTTTTACGGTGAGTCCGCAAGCGGGCGGTGCACCGTTGGAAGTAGTAATTAACAACACTTCGGTGCAAGCTCAAAACTACAGTTGGTATGTTAACGGTGCTTTGCAAAACAACCCGTTTACTAATTTTGTGGCAGACACTTCAGGCACGTACCAAATCATGCTTGTGGCTTGGCAAAATGATAGTGCATGTGCAGACACGGCTTATGCAACAGTAAATGTTTACGATAGTTTAATTGTTCATATTCCCAATGTGTTTACACCCAACAACGATGGTGTTAACGATAGTTTTGGCATCCACACCAATTTGCCAATTCATGCTCAACTAAACATCCTCAACCGCTGGGGCGAGGTAGTGTACAATTTTCAAGGCAACTTAACGCCAGGCTTTAACCCACTGTGGAGCACGCCCGCAACAGATGGTGTGTATTTTTATGAGGTGGTATTTACATTGGACGATACGATTGTTAACTGCCAATTGCAAAATTGCCGTTTAACAAAAGAAGGATTTATAACGGTGGTAAGGTAGGTTTAATTGGGATTTAGTTGATTATTTTATGATTCTAGGTCACCTCCCTTAATCCCTCCTCAAAGGAGGGAAACTCGAATCCTTTAAAAAATTACAATTGCGTTTTTTTAACAAAAAAAGTTTTATAAGAATGGCAAGGTAAGATTTAATGGCGTTTTGAGGTGATGGCATGCAATGTTAAATAGCTATTTTGCAAGTCCATATAACAAAAATGAGGGTGTCCGAAAAGTCGAGCACCCTCATAATTAATTATTTTTGCCTTAATAATCTGTATTGGTTATTTAGGACTAGTCATTTCAATTGGATATTAATTATCCGATTTTACTGCTGCGTCTAAAAACTCTCTGTTCAAACGTGCAATGTTTTCTAAAGAAATTCCTTTTGGACATTCTACCTCACAAGCACCTGTATTAGAACAGTTACCAAATCCGTCTTTATCCATTTGCTCTACCATTGCCAACACACGTGATTTTGCTTCAACTTTACCTTGAGGCAACAATGCAAATTGAGAAACTTTAGCAGAGATAAACAACATTGCAGAAGAGTTTTTACAAGTTGCCACACATGCTCCACATCCAATACATGTTGCTGCATCAAACGCTTTGTCTGCATCGTCTTTTGGAATTGGAATAGCATTCGCATCCAACGTGTTTCCAGAAGTGTTTACGTTAACGTATCCACCCGCTTGTTGGATTCTATCAAATGCAGAACGGTCAACAATTAAATCCTTGATTACTGGAAAACCTCTTGAACGGAATGGTTCAATGTAGATTGTATCTCCATCGTTGAAAGAACGCATGTGCAACTGACAGGTCGTAATTCCTTTTCCTGGTCCGTGTGGCTCACCGTTGATAAACATTGAACACATACCGCAAATTCCTTCACGACAGTCGTGGTCAAATGCTACAGGTTCTTTCCCTTCGGCAATTAATTGTTCGTTCAACACGTCCATCATTTCAAGAAATGACATGTGCTCGTTTATATTATCGACTTTATAAGTTTCGATTCTACCTTTATCGTCACTATTTTTTTGTCTCCAAACTTTTAATGTTAATTTCATTATGCTTAGATTTATGATAATTGTGGATGAACTCCGCAACTATCTATTTATAACTTCGTTGTTTTAATTCAATTGCTTTAAACTCTAATTGCTCTTTGTGCAACACTGCTTCACCAGGATTTCCGGTGTATTCCCAAGCTGCAACATAAGCAAAATTAGCATCATCTCTTAATGCTTCACCATCCTCTGTTTGTGATTCTTCACGGAAGTGACCACCACAAGATTCTGTACGGTGCAATGCATCCACTGCAAACAACTCTGCTAACTCCATAAAGTCGGCAACACGAGTTGCTTTTTCCAATTCTGGGTTCATTTCGTTCATTTCACCCGGAACAAATACATCTTTGTAGAACTCTTCACGAATGCGTTTAATTTCAACAATTGCTTCTTTCAAGCCAGCTTCATTACGCGCCATACCTACGTTGTCCCACATAATTTTTCCTAATAATTTATGGAAATGGTCAACCGATTTTGTTCCTTTATTATTGATGAAGAATTCCAAACGTTCTCTTACGCTCTTTTCTGCTTCTTCAAATTCTGGTGTATCTGTAGAAATTTTACCCGTGCGAATTTCGTGTTGCAATTGATCACCAATTGTATAAGGCAATACGAAGTATCCGTCAGCTAACCCTTGCATCAATGCAGATGCTCCTAAGCGGTTAGCTCCGTGATCAGAGAAGTTCGCCTCTCCAATACAGTAACAACCGTCAATTGTTGTCATCAAGTTGTAATCAACCCAAAGTCCACCCATTGTATAGTGTACCGCAGGATAAATCATCATTGGTGTTTTGTATGGGTTATCATCAACGATTTTCTCATACATTTGGAATAAGTTTCCGTATTTAGATTCAACAACTGCTTCACCCAATTCTCTGATTCTATCTTCAGAAGCATTGTGTTCATGCATTAAGTTAGCTTTTTCCTTACCATAGCGCATGATAGCTGAGCTAAAATCCAAGTAAACCGCTTCACCTGTTTTGTTAACTCCGTAACCAGCGTCACATCTTTCTTTCGCAGCGCGCGATGCAACGTCACGTGGAACCAAGTTACCAAATGCAGGGTATCTTCTTTCCAAATAGTAATCTCTATCTTCTTCTTTAATTTGCGTTGGTTTCAAACGTCCTTCGCGAATTGCAACTGCATCTTCGATGTTTTTTGGCACCCAAATACGTCCATCGTTTCTTAACGATTCTGACATCAACGTTAATTTAGATTGGTAATCACCAGAACGTGGAATACATGTTGGGTGAATTTGCGTATAACAAGGATTTGCAAAATAAGCTCCTTTTTTGTGTGCTCTCCATGCTGCTGATGCGTTTGATCCCATAGCATTGGTTGATAAGAAGAATACGTTTCCGTAACCTCCTGTTCCAAGCACTACCGCATGTGCAGAGTGGCGTTCGATTGCTCCAGTAACCAAGTTGCGTGCAATAATTCCCCTTGCTTTACCATTTACAACAACCAATTCCAACATTTCGTGGCGGTTATACATGGTAATTTTACCTTTTGCAATTTGACGGTTCATTGCTGAATAAGCACCCAACAACAATTGTTGTCCTGTTTGTCCTTTGGCATAAAAAGTACGTGAAACTTGCACCCCACCAAAAGAACGGTTGTCTAACAAGCCTCCGTAATCGCGTGCAAAAGGAACTCCTTGCGCCACACATTGGTCGATGATGCTTGCAGACACCTCAGCCAAACGGTAAACATTTGCTTCTCTTGAACGGTAGTCACCACCTTTTACTGTGTCGTAAAACAAACGGTAATCAGAGTCACCATCATTTTGATAATTTTTTGCTGCGTTGATACCACCTTGAGCTGCAATTGAGTGTGCTCTACGTGGAGAATCTTGGAAACAAAATGCTTTTACATTGTATCCCATTTCTGCCAATGATGCAGAAGCAGAACCACCAGCCAATCCAGTACCAACAACAATAATATCAATATTTCTTCTGTTTGCTGGATTTACCAATCCAACGTGATCTTTGTATGATTTCCACATATCCTTTACAGGACCTGCAGGGACTTTTGAATTTAATTCTTTAGACATAATCTCTTTATTTTATCTCGTTAAATAAATAACAATTGGAATAATAGCGAACAATGCAGAAACAAGTATTGCAAACACTTTTCCTGTTGTTTTAATCAAATGATTGTATTTTCTATGGTTGATTCCTAATGATTGGAATGCAGAAGAAAACCCGTGTAACAAGTGGAATCCTAATACCAACATTGACAACACATAAACAACAACTGCCACTAATGCGTTTGGATTGGCTGCAATTCCAGCTTCTTTTGTTTTATCGTGTCCAAAAAACGCATATACCAATGAATGCAAGTCTTTGTAACCATCAGCCACTTTCATTTCTTGACCAGAAGCTTTGTAGTTTGGATCGTATTTAGAGTAATTTACGTAAAACTCTGGTTTTTTGTGAGAATAATCAATTCTAACCTCATCAGCAGGAACATAATCACCTTTAGTTGTATAGTAATATCCAACAATTGTATCTTCAATTCCACCCATTTGACTCATTTGAGGTTTAGCAATAAACTCTTTGTGAGCCGGCATTGGTTCTGATGAATGTTTCATTTTCCACCAGAAATTTTGCATGTGTAATACGATGAAAATCAAAATCAACGAGCCCAAAACTGCCATGCTGCGTGAATACCACGGAACGTTGCTATGTGGATTTTTGTAAACGTATTTAACTGGACGTGATTTCTTGTTGTGGATGGTAATTAAAATTCCATCAATTGCGTGAAACAACACAGAAATGTAAGTTAAATACGAAAGCACTTTCACGATAGGATTGGTTGTCATGAAGTATGCATACTCGTTGAAAGCTCTCTTGCCTTCATTACCTGCAATGGTAATTAATTGTAAGTTTCCTAGTAAGTGACCTACTAAGAAAAGACATAAAAAAAGTCCGGTTAATGCCATCCACCATTTTTTGGCGACCGAAGACGATAAAATTGCTGATTTACTCATAAATAATAATCTGAAATAATTAACTCAATCTTTACTATTGCCACAAATTTAATCGTTCTAGGTATTGATTGTCCTAAAAGTCTGTAATTTAGATTGAGTTTAAATTAATATAAAATCAAAGCAATTTATAACATATTGATTTTCTTGTTGTTATCAAATTTTATGTAAACAAACAATTTATTACATGTTGAAATTTTAAACGATTGATGATTTTAACATTTTTTTTGTTCATTCAATCAGCAAATTACTTAATTTTGGTGAAATTAAAACCGTTTGATTTCACACCATGAAAACAGTTCACTTTTTTATTGCAGCAAGTATTTCAGCAACTTTAATTAGTAGTTGTTCATCAGAAGCAAGTACGGTAAAAAAAGAAGTTAGCACCCAAAAGGTGGAACAAGTAGCTGTTATTCCCACAAAAATGCTTTCATTAGAAATTGATGGCATGACCTGTGAAATGGGTTGTGGTTCACAAATCAGAAAAGCATTAGTGGCTACGGGTGGCGTTGAACGTGTTAAGTTTGATTTTAAAATGGGGCGTGCAACTAACACTGCTTTTATTTCTTTTGACGACTCAAAAATCTCTGAAACAAAAATTGAAGAAATTGTTGCCGCACTAAACAACAAGCAATTTACATTAGGTAAAGGTTCTGTTGCAGATTATACGCCAGAAGAAAAAAGCAGTGGTGCTTCAGCAACAACAAACTCTTCGGTTCAAATTAACCTTCCAACGGTTGAACCAACAGAAGGTTTTACCTTTAAAATTCCAAATTTTATCGATTTGATTGTGAATGTTTTGACAAAACGCTAATCAAAATCATTTATCAATACTTCTGTTCTATTAAGTAATATAAAACTACTTTTAATCTATTTTTAGTTTTTTGGGATTTTGACGTGTATCAAAAATAGTAGCAATTATCACTTTATTAGTTGCATGATTGATATAATAGACTATTTTATAATTTGAGTAGATTAAATAACGAAAACTTCTATCATCATCACTTAACAATTCCTCGATTTGACCTTTTTGAGGTAGTTTTTCAATATCAATGGTTTGCTCAATTATTTTTTTGATGATTTTACGAGCTAATTTTCTGTTTACTTGTGTTTTATAGTATTCATACACTTCATCCAGCTTGCTAATTGCAAGCTCAGACCAAAAAACTTCTAATCCCATTTATCGATTTGCTTCACAAGGTCTGTTGCTTTAACTAATCTCCCAGCTTTCTCATCCACTATGGCTAATCGAATTTCATCTTTAAACTGCTTCAAAGCCATGGGTTTTATTGTGCTTTGTGAATGTGTTGTTTCTAACTCATTCAACAAGTCCTCTACAATTTGAAGTATTTTCTCATTGTTTAAACTCAACACTTTCTTAGCGATTGATATTTTACGTGAATCTATATTCATCTTGAAGCCTATTTTACCAAATTTAATGAAAAAAATCAATTGTGCTTTACAACAATCTATTTTTTCTTGTTGTAACAGGTTCTAC
>JAKQEZ010000468.1 GCA_029558435.1 Bacteroidota bacterium | reverse complement strand
GGATACAAAACAGCTAAAAGACGATTTGCAATGGAAATCAGAAACCTAACAATCGCTTTAATAGTTGTACAATGCGGCGGTGATCCAAAGCTATTTTTTAAAACATAAAAAATGGCCGGAATTTCTTCCGACCATTCGTGCCACTACTGACAACCTTTCTGTATTTTTTTAGTGATGATGACCGTGTGGACCGTGAACGTGTCCGTGATCAATTTCATCAGCTGTTGCCTCGCGAATATCTGCAATTTTAATGTCAAATGTTAAAACTTCTCCAGCAAGCGGATGATTTAAGTCCAACGTTACATTGTCGCCATCAATTTTAGAGATAAATGCCAATGCCGGACCGTTGTCTGTATCCAATTCAACTTGCATACCAACAACCATTTCTTCTTCTCCTTGGAAACCGCTTTTAGAAACTACATACAACAATTCATCTTGTCTAATTCCATAAGCATGTTCTGGTTGAACAACAACTGTTTTTGTCTGTCCTTTTTCCATGCCTTCAATTTCTCGCTCCAATCCTGGAATCAAAAATCCTGCTCCGTGTAAATAAACCAATGGCTCGTGCCCCTCAGATGAATCCATCACGTGACCAGCGTTGTTTTTTAATGTGTAGTCCAACGAAACTACTGTGTTTTTCCCTGCTTTCATATTCCAAATTTACGAGATTAAATGAACTTATTACTACTATTAACTTTTTTTAAATAAACTTTTTACCATTCGTGAGCTGCTTCCGAAAACCATTTTCCGTGTACACGCATGGTTTGCTCAATAACATCGCGCACTGCATGTTTACCTCCAAAAAACGGAGATTGATAATGGGCAATGGATTTTATTTCAACGGCGGCATCTTGCGGACAAGTAGCGCAACCTACACGCTCCATCACGCGATAGTCGGGAATGTCATCACCCATGTATAAGATTTCTTCATCTTGCAACTGGTATTTTTCCAATAACTTGTTGTAAACATTGAGCTTGTTGGACGAACGTAAAAACACCTCATGAACGCCTAATTCTAGCAAACGCTCTTTTACAATTTCTGACGTGCCTCCTGTAATTACAAAAACTCGGTAGCCCATTTGTGCAGCGTAACGCAAGGCATAACTATCGCGCGAATTTAAAACACGCACCATTTCGTTTTGGAGAATGATTACATCGCCATTTGTCAATACGCCATCAACGTCAAAAATGAAGGTGGTAATTTTGTTTAAACGTTCTTTGTAGGAAATCATTTGTGATATGTTTTTAAAATACTTTCGGTAATATCTGCATAAATTTTTTGCGCACTTCCTGTCAATTGGTGGAGGTGTGTTTCTATTGTGTGCACATCGTTTCTACGTGCCGGACCGCTTTGTGCTTCATACGGACCAAGAATTTCGGCTTTGGCAATGGTTTCTTTCAGCAAGGGAACCAATAATTGCTCGTCCAATTGATTGGCTTTCAAATGTTGTTGTGCCAAATACAATAAATGATTGACAAAATTATTGGTAAAAACAGCCGAAACATGCAATTGTTTACGTTGTTGTGATGAAACACGATGCACGTTTTTACTTAGCAATACTGCCAATTGTTCCAATTCACAAGTAAATGCTTCGTTGCTTGCCTCAATTAAAAACGGAACTTCGTTTAATGCAATTTCCTTTTTTCGGGTAAATGTTTGCAATGGATAAAAAACACCGTAGTTTTTTTGAGTAAATACAATGCTGTTTAGTTCAACAACGCCAGACGTATATGCAATATTTGAATCTTTTGGCAATTGGCTGACAATTGTTTGAATGGAATCGTCGTTTACACACACCAATATCAAATCAACTGCTGAAGATGGTAGAGTGGTGGAGGTGAAAACGTTTAATTCTGTTCCGAGCTCAGCCAATGTTTGTGCATTTCGGCTATAAATCCAAGTCAATTTAACGGTTGGCAATGCTTGCAACGCATGTGCTAAATGCCACGCCACGTTTCCAGAACCAATTATGCCAACTGTTTGTATCAATGTAAAATTTTATAGTGCAAAGGTACCAAAAAAAATCAGTGTAACTCTTTTCGAATTACACTGATTTCTATTCTTTTTATTCAATGTTGGGTTGTTTATTTACCGTGACATTGTTTGTATTTTTTTCCGCTACCGCAAGGACAAGGATCGTTTCTACCAATTTTGTCTTCCACAACAACAGGTTCTCTTTTTACCGGCTGTTGGTGCGAACTTTCCATTGCTTCTTGATAATCGTTGCGCGTGTTTTGAATATCCGAAGAAACTGTTTCCTTAGCTTTTGCATAGTGGTTTTCTTGACGAATTTCTTGCGTTGAAGCTTCTACTTTGTTATCCACTTCAATGTCCAGTTTCATCAACAATTCAACAGCTTCTTTATTTAAGCGAGCATGCATGTTTTTGAACAATTCAAACGATTCCAATTTGTAAACCAATAATGGATCTTTTTGTTCGTATTGTGCATTGTTCACCGCCGAACGCAATTCATCCATTTCACGCAAATGCTCTTTCCATTCGTTGTCAATGATGTTTAATACAATTGCTTTTTCTAATTGTTTAGAAATGTTTTTACCCTCTGCTTTGTAGGCTTCTTCTAATTGAACACCAATTTGCATTGTGCGTCTTCCATCTGTTAACGGAATTGCCATTGTTTTATAACGGTGCGATTCATTTTCTTGCACGTATTTAATTTGTGGCCAGCATAAATTGATGATGCGTTCGTTTTTCTCGTTGTATTGGCGAATCATTGCCATGTACACTTTTTCTGTCAACGGAACTTGATCAATAGTTGCAAATTCTTCTGGAGTTACAGGCGATTGAATGTTCAAATCACGAATCAATTCGTCTTCAAACACTGCAAAATCACCTTTCCAGTTTTTCATTGTTATTGCCTCAGCTGTATCGTACAACATGTTGTCAATATCAACATCCAAACGTTCACCAAACAAGGCATTTCTACGTTTTTTGTAAACTGCTTTACGTTGTGCATTCATCACGTCGTCATATTCCAACAAACGTTTACGAATACCAAAGTTGTTTTCTTCTACTTTTTTCTGTGCTCTTTCAATGGATTTAGAAACCATTGAGTGGGTGATAACTTCGCCCTCTTTCAAGCCCATGCGGTCCATTAATTTAGCAATACGCTCTGAACCAAATTTACGCATCAAATCGTCTTCCAACGAAACAAAGAATTGAGAAGAACCTGGGTCTCCTTGACGTCCAGAACGACCTCTCAACTGTCTATCCACACGGCGAGAATCATGTCTTTCTGTTGCAACAATTGCCAAACCTCCAGCTTCTTTTACGCCTTCGCCCAATTTGATGTCGGTACCACGACCAGCCATGTTTGTTGCAATGGTTACTGCTCCAGCAATACCTGCTTCGGCAACAATTTCTGCTTCTTTTTGGTGCTGTTTGGCGTTCAACACGTTGTGTTTAATTCCTTTCATTTTAAGCATACGGCTCAATAATTCAGAAATTTCAACGGTTGTTGTACCCACCAATACTGGTCTTCCTTGCGCCACCAAACGTTCTGTTTCTTCAATAACAGCAGCAAATTTTTCACGTGCTGTTTTGAATACCAAGTCGTTTTGGTCTTTACGCAAAATAGGTTTGTTGGTAGGAATAACCACAACGTCTAATTTGTAAATATCCCAGAATTCTTTTGCTTCTGTTTCTGCCGTACCGGTCATACCCGCCAATTTGTGGTACATACGGAAGTAATTTTGCAAAGTAATGGTTGCATACGTTTGTGTTGCTGCCTCTACTGTTACATTTTCTTTAGCTTCAATGGCTTGGTGCAATCCGTCAGAATATCTACGGCCTTCCATGATACGACCTGTAGATTCGTCAACGATTTTAATTTTTCCATCCATCACCACATATTCTACCTCCTTTTCAAACAACGTGTATGCTTTCAACAATTGATTGATGGAGTGAATACGCTCAGATTTAATGCTATATTCTCTTAAAATTTCTGCTTTTTTAGCTTGGAATTGCTCTTGCGGTAAATTTTCTTTTGAAATTGCAGCAATTTGCAACCCAATATCAGGAATAACGAAGAAGTTTCTATCGTCTTGCCCCGAAATTAAGTCGATTCCTTTATCGGTTAATTCAATGGTATTTTGTTTTTCTTCAATTACGAAGAACAATTCTTTGTCAATTTCTTTCATGCGTTTTCCTTGTTCTTGCATGTAGAAATTCTCAGTTTTTTGTAAATGTGCTTTAATTCCTGGCTCTGACAAGAACTTAATTAACGCTTTATTTTTAGGTAAACCTCTGTGGGCGCGCAACAAAGCAATTCCACCTTGCTCCAACATTTCTTTACCGTCTTTTTTGTTTTCAAAACCATCTTGAATAACGGTCAACATACGTTTTGCGTCTGCTAAACATTGGTTAACCAACTGACGTTGTGCTGCAACAATGTTTTCAATTCTTGGTTTTAAAATATGAAATTCATGCTCATCACCTTTTGGTGTTGGACCAGAAATAATCAATGGCGTACGTGCATCGTCAATCAATACAGAATCGACCTCATCGACAATGGCATAGTGGTGTTTTCCTTGCACCAATTCATCTGGATGCCCCGCCATGTTATCACGCAAATAGTCGAAACCAAACTCGTTGTTGGTACCAAACGTAATATCTGCTTTGTAGGCATTGCGTCTTTCGTGCGAATTAGGGCGGTGCTTATCAATACAATCTACCGTTAATCCATGAAATTGATACAACGGTCCCATCCATTCAGAGTCACGTTTTGCCAAGTAATCGTTGACAGTTACCACGTGCACACCTTTACCTGCAAGTGCATTCAAATAAACTGGAAGTGTTGCCACCAAGGTTTTACCTTCCCCTGTTTGCATTTCGGAGATTTTTCCGGTGTGTAAAACAGCTCCACCCATCAACTGAACGTCGTAGTGTGCCATTTTCCATTCAATTTCAGCTCCAGCTGCCGTCCATTTGTTGTGCCAAATTGTTGTGTCACCATTGATGGTAATTCCATCTTTTTTGGTTGCCAAATCACGGTCAAAATCTTGTGTTGTTACAACCAATTGTCCGTTTTCGGTCCAACGTCTTGCCGTTTCAACAACAACAGCAAATGCTTCGGGTAAAATTTCCAATAAAACTTCTTCGATTTTATCGTCAATCACCTTGGTCATTGAGTCGATTTTATCGTACATTGCTTCTTTCTCAGAAATAGAAAGTTGCGGATTTTCTACTTTTTCTTTTAGTTCAACAACTTCTTGCTCTAAACTTTGGATGCTTTCTTTAATTTTTGTTTGAAAGCCACGTGTTTTTGCACGTAATTCATCATCCGATAAATTTTTAAATTGCCCTTGAGCAGTTCTTGTTTTATCAATGTATGGTTGATATTCTTTTCTGTCTTTGGTTGATTTGTCTCCCAAGAAAGCTTTTAATAAGTTTGAAATCATTGAACGTTAATTTTTAAGAGTGTCAAAAATAAGTTATTTCTTGTTTTTAAAGATAAACTTCGTGTTAAATATTTGCTAAAGAATGCGACTAAAATCATTCCAATGTAAGAGAATAGCCGAAAAAATGACAGATTGTCAGCGAAAAGAATGCTATAACTGCTCAAATGCGCCAATTCCGAACAAGGCAAAATCGTATTTTACAGGGTCATTGGCGTCTAATTTTCTTAAATGGAGCATTACTTCTTCGAGGGCTTTCCAATCGTCTTGCTTGCGTGTGAGAAGTCCTAAATTGCGTGCATGGCGACTGGTGTGAACATCCAACGGCAAATAAAGTTCTGCTGGTGTAATGCTTTTCCAAATTCCAAAATCCACTCCTTTTTGAGAAGGACGCACCATCCAACGTAAATACATGTTAATGCGTTTGCAAGCAGCGTTTTTGAGCGGGTTGGACAAGTGTTTTTCTGAACGTTTTTCATGTGGAAGGTCTAAAAATGTAGTACGAAAATGCACGATGCGATCCTTGATGGTGTCAGAAGGTTGTTGACGCGTAAAGGTTTGTTCTAAGTCACTATTTTTATAGATGTGTTGCAAAGCACGTAGGAAAAAATCCAAATCAACAGCATTGAACGTACGGTGCACAAATTCCAAATCGCGTGGGGTATAATCTAACACAAATTGATGTGGTGCATGTTCCATCAATTGCATGAGTTTTTTGCCGTTTTTGATAATCATTTGGCGATTGCCCCAAGCAATAGTTGCCATCAGAAAAGCGCTGATTTCGATGTCTTCTTTTTTGCTAAAAGAGTGAGGGATTTGAATTGGGTCGGAGCTAATAAAATCCGAGTTTTCGTATAATTCCGCTTTAAAATCAAGAAATTCTTTGAGTTCTTCGAAGTTCATCAACTGCTAATTTTCCCATCGCGCATGGTGATGGTGCGGTCTGCCATTTTGGCTAATTCTTGGTTGTGTGTCACGATGACAAAGGTTTGTTGAAACTCATTGCGCAAGTCAAAAAACAATTGGTGCAACGATGTTGAGTTTTCAGAATCCAAATTTCCTGATGGTTCGTCGGCAAATATAATGCTTGGATTGTTGACCAATGCACGGGCAACGGCAACACGTTGTTGTTCTCCTCCCGAAAGTTCGTTGGGTTTGTGTTCTGCGCGGTGACTCAAACCTAAACGTTCTAAGAGTGGCAATGCAAGTTTTTTTGCTTCGGACATTGATTTTCCGTTAATCATAGCAGGAATACACACGTTTTCAATGGCTGTAAACTCAGGCAATAACTGATGGAATTGAAAAATAAATCCGATGTGTTGGTTGCGAAATTCGGCCATTTTTTTTGTGGAAAGCGAAAACGGATTGATGCCGTTAATTTCCAACGTACCACTATTGGGTGTATCCAGTGTTCCTAAAATTTGAAGCAAAGTAGTTTTTCCAGCACCCGATGAACCTACAATGGAAACCACTTCACTTTTGTTGATTTCCAAATCAATACCTTTTAGTATTTCCAGATCATCATAGCGCTTGTGAATGTTCTTTGCTACTAACATTTACGAATGTTTTTTGATTAATTTTAAGGTATGTCCCATTTTATCTTTTTTGGTTTGAAGATAAAACTCGTTGTATTGGTTGCTTTCCACTTCGATTGGAACATTTTCAACAATTTCAAGGCCGTATCCTACCAAACCAGTTCGTTTTGTTGGGTTGTTGGTCATTAAGCGCATTTTTGTTACGCCTAAATCACGCAAAATTTGTGCACCCACGCCGTAATCGCGTTGATCGCCTTTAAATCCAAGATGTAAATTAGCTTCAACGGTATCCAATCCTTCTTCTTGCAATTTGTAGGCTTTTAATTTATTGAGCAATCCAATTCCTCTTCCTTCTTGATTCATGTAAACAATAACGCCTTTGCCTTCTTTTTGAATCATCTCCATCGATTTTTCAAGTTGAGGACCGCAATCGCAACGGCAAGAACCAAAAATATCGCCGGTCATGCACGAAGAGTGAACACGCACTAAAATCGGTTCATCTTCTTTCCATTCACCTTTAATCAACGCCAAGTGGTCTTGATCGGTTAATTTTTCTTTATAGGCCACCATTCTAAATTCACCCAATTTTGTAGGCATTTCCACTTCTACTTCACGTTCAATTAACGATTCGTGGTGCATACGGTATTTGATTAATTGTTCGATGGAAATTAATTTTAAATCAAATTTTTTGGCAACTTCCATTAATTGTGGAAGGCGCGCCATAGTTCCGTCTTCGTTTAATATTTCAACTAAAATACCAGCTGGAGAAAAGCCTGCAAGTCGAGCCAAATCTACCGAAGCTTCGGTGTGTCCCGTTCTTCTTAAAACACCTCCATCTTTTGCACGAAGTGGGAAAATATGCCCAGGTCTTCCTAAATCACTTGGTTTGGTGTTGGAATCTACCAATGCTTTGATTGTTTTTGCTCTATCGTGAACGGAAATACCTGTTGTGCAACCGTTTCCAATTAAGTCTACCGACACTGTAAATTGCGTTTCGTGCAATACGGTGTTGTTGTTCACCATTTGTGTCAATCCCAATTCGTCGCAACGCTCACCCGTTAGAGGAGCGCAAATCAATCCACGTCCGTGTGTGGCCATGAAGTTGATCATTTCGGGAGTTACACATTCTGCTGCAGCAATAAAATCACCTTCGTTTTCACGGTCTTCATCATCTACAACAATGATTACTTTTCCTTTGCGTAGGTCTTCTATTGCTTCTTCTATGGTGTTTAAAACAGTTGACATATTCTTTTTTGATTAAAGCTGTTACAAATTTACGATTAATTAAAGGTTGAGCGTTGAATTTTACAATTTTTTAATCGTCCAATTCTGCTCTTAACTTTTGTCTTAATTGCCTGTTGTAAGTTTCCATCAAATATTTGAAGTAATTATTGGTGCTTTTAGCAATGCATTTGGTATACATTTTCAAACGGTGTTCAATGTGGTCTTGCAATCCATCTTGAATGGCAATAGCATCATAAAAGTCTTCAGAAGCATCTCGGATGACCTCAAAATGGTTTTCCAATGACAAATCAACGGCTTGTTTGCCTTTATCGCCATTATCCAAACATTCGTAATACACATCGCGGATGCTAAATGCTTCTAATTTGGCTGTATCAATTGTTTCGGCTAATTTTTTAGGGAATTCAAATTCCACTTCAAATTCCAAATCATCGGATTCGGATAAGCGCGATTCCAAGAAACGATCTGGAAAACGGAAAGCATCTTGCCAATTGATATAATCTTGCCATAAACCAAAACGGCGTACGTTGTTACCAAGGTCAATTACTTTAAAATAATCTTTGTTAGGTAATTTTCTAGAACCACGACCAATCATCTGGTGATAAAGCGTGAGTGAACGTGTTGCACGATTCAAAATGATGGTTTCTACCGTAGGTTCGTCAAAACCTGTGGTTAAAATTCCTACTGAAGTTAAAATAGCGTCGGGTGTTTCTTTGAACCATTGCAGCACTTCTTTTCTGTCTTTATCCGAAAAAGTTGAATCCAAATGACGGGTTTTAAAACCACGTTTTTTAAATGTTTCTGCTACACGAATGGAAGTTTCAATTCCAGGGTTAAAAATCAAAGTTTTGGATCCTATAGCAATTTCTTCATAGGCAAACAATAATTTTTCTTGCATGAAATAATTCCCATACAATACATCCGAACTTGAAATTGTAAAATCCCCGTTGGAGCCAATTTTCAATCCGTGCAAGTTTACATCATAAGTAAACGTTTCTGCATTTGCCAAATATTGATTTTCAATAAGCGACGCAATGCTTTCACCTACCATTAATTTGTTGTAATTATCGTTTAATGGCAAAACACGGTTGCTACTCAAAGGAGTTGCTGTAACCCCTAAAATATTGCCACCTTGGTAAAATTGAAAAATCTTTCTAAAACTGTTGTAATGTGCTTCGTCCACAATTACCAACCCGATGTCTTCAATAAAATTTTCATCGTCTTGCAAACGGTTGTTCAAGGTTTCCACCATGGCAATAAAACAAGAATATTCTCCTTGGTCGGGAACCGATTTAACTTCCGAGTTGATGATTTTGTTTTTGACACCTATTGCCGACAACTGTTTGGAAGTTTGCACCGACAACTCAATGCGGTGTGTAAGTATCAATACTTTTTTATTCCACTGTTGAATGTATTGTTTAGCAATTTCCGAAAAAATCACTGTTTTTCCACCTCCAGTGGGCAATTGATACAACAAGTTGAAATTCGTACCGTTGGCTTTTAATTCTTCAATTATTGAGTTGACGGTCTTTTCTTGAAAGGGATATAATCTCTTGGCTGTTTCTAAATCTGTATCAATCATTTTTCTTAAATGGGGCTACAAAATTACTGCCTTTATTCTGATTTAGCAAATTATTGAAGAAAGTAATGTGTTAAAACAAAAAAAAACGAACTAAACAGACAGGTGTTAATTCATATTTTAACGGGTAGTGTTGATACTTTTTTATACTTTTAAACAAAAAAATGAAAGCATTAAGTACAGTTCAATCGGTTTTGTTGTTGTTAATTGGAGTTGTGTCGTTGTTTATGACACTTTCCATTGTGTTTGATTTATTTGGAATACGCGAAAAAGAAGGAAACTACGTTTTGTTTGTGGTTTATGCCAATCTTTTATGTGGCACACTCTATGTTGCAACGGTTTTTACCAATTGGAAGAAGAATTACAAGTGGAGTTTTATCCTTTTGGCGCTTGCATTTATGGTGTTGGTGGTTACGTTCTATTTTTTCAAGGAACACATTGCTCAAGGTGGAATTTATGAACCCAAAACTGTAAAAGCAATGACGTTTAGAACTTTGTTTACCTTAATTATGGCTGGAATAAGTTTGTTTTTATTCCGCAAACACCCTCAATTAAAGTAGTTTAAAACTGAATTTGAAGCAATCAAAGCTACGTTTTAGTCAATAACTCTACTTTTTACAAAACAAATGCGCTATTTTTCCGTTTTTTAGGCCAAAAAAGAGCATATTTGTACCGATGAAAGGAAAAATTCTAATAGCATTATTTTTTCTAACCGTGTTTTCAAACGGTTGGACACAGGAGGTGGAAAATAGAGAAAAAGCACCTTCTTTTTTTGGTTTTCAAATAAAACCTATTTTTCCAGCGGTATTTATGGGAACAACCAAAATGAATAATAATGTGGGGAATTTTTACACATCAATGGACATGGCCGTTAGCTACTCATTTGGTGGTGTGGTGCGTGCAGGAATTACCAAATTGATTGCTATCGAAACGGGAATCAACCTTACGCAGCGCAATTACAAAGTAAACTCATCAGTGCCTGATTCAAATTTATATGTGCAAAGTCGCTTGCGCTATGTTACCTACGATATTCCAGTGTCGGCATTGTTTTATATTCGTTTGGCAAAACCTGTTTATATGAACGTTTCTATTGGTGCCGCTTTGACGTATAACCCAACAGTGGCTGGAATTAAAAATATGCCAGGTGGATACCACGAATTTTATCAAATTGCTTTGGGAAAGAAAATTACAGGTGATTTTTTGGGGAATATGGGATTTGAATACAGAACAGAAAAGGCCGGCGTTTTTTATTTAGGAGCAGAAGCACGTGTTCCATTTGGTCCGTTGTTTTATCTGAAATCAACTTACAAAAACCAAGGACATGAATTGACAACCGATGCAGAAAATCAAGGAAAGGTAAATGGTTCGTATTTGGCATTGCAAATTAAATATTTCTTCCCAATTAAGAAAATTAAAGGTAGCCCTGTAAAACGCCCAATTGAATAATGGAAATTCAACAAATTATTGAGCAATTAAACATGCAACCCCATCCTGAGGGTGGCTATTTTGTAGAAACCTATAAATCTGTGGTGAACGTAGAAAATTCTATTAATTCCATTGCAACGGTCATTTATTTTTTATTGCCTTCGGGTGAGAAATCTACGTGGCACCGTATTAAAAACGATGAATTTTGGTTTTATCACAGTGGAAGTCCTATTATAGTGCATACAATTGAAAACGGAGCGTATGCCGAAACAATAGTAGGAAACTCTGTTTTAGCGAAACAACAACCGCAATTTTTAGTAAAGGGCGGCGTAATTTTTGGCGCATCGGTGTTAGAAGAAAATTCGTATTCTTTGGTTTCTTGTGTGGTGGTGCCTGGTTTTGAATTCAAAGATTTTGAATTGTTTTCGCAAGCCGAACTAGTTGCTCAATTTCCTACATTAGCCGATAAAATTGCATTGCTTCATTGATTGATTTTCTCAAAACGAACAATAAATTGTTGTTGATTACTTTTTAAATAAAGCAAATAACTTCCGTTTTTAAGGTGTTGAATATCAATATTAGTGGAGATGGTTGTTGCCTCCGATTGCACGATTCTTCCTTGCAAATCTAGGATGGAATATCCCGTAATGGGAAAGTCTGACTGAATTGCCAACGAATTGGTTGCAGGATTGGGAGTTACGCCAATTTCTAATTTATTGACAAGGTTAATTTTTGCTTCTTCTGAACGTTGGTGCTGGCTAAAAAATCGCCATATTTCTTTGCTGGCATTAAAATCCATGCAGGTGTTGCCATTTCCTGGTAAAGGAATAGTTGCTCCAGGCCATGTGTGCCCACCGTTGGTAATTTTAAAAAATTCTACCGAATGATTTTCAACTCCACCCGCATATACGTAATGCTCGGCAGTTGCACCATCGGTTGTGTTGATGTCTGGAACCGTTGTAACAGTTGGAGTGGTGGAGCAATTGTTTCTAGCAACCCAAAAATCAACCACATCTTCAATAGGTTTGGAAGTGGCGTTGCCGTTGTATGGAACAGTTGGGTCGGCAGTGCCATGGATGTCGATAATTGGAACAGGAAGCATGGAGTTGCAATTGTTGTACATATCAAACGACATGGAACCAGTAACAGAGCCAACAGCCGCAAAACGATTGGTGTTGCACGCCAAATAATAGCTCATGAAACCACCGTTTGACATTCCAACCGAATAAATACGGTCTTGATTGATGGAATAGTGTGCAGAAATAGTGTCAATTAGAGCTTGTAAAAATCCAAGATCATCCACCGTTGCTCCCCAAATATTGAAATTCCAAAACGGTTGATTGCCCACAGGATCATTGGTTCCGTTGGGATGAACAATTATAAAATTAGCCGTATCAGCAATGGGTTGAAAATTGGTGTAGAAGGATTGTTGTGTGCCGTTGGAGGTGTATCCGTGCAAATTTAAAACCAGTGGAACAGGTGTGCCTGCCGAATAACTTGCCGGAACGTAATAAGAATACGTGCGATTAATGCCTCCGTGGATAAACGAACCGTTGATGGTGGATTGTGCCAGCGATATAGAACTGCAAAGAGTTAGTAGTATCAATAAATGTTTCATAGCAATTGTTTTTTAGTGTTCTTTTAAGACAAAATCAACGCGCATGTTGGCCAATTCGTCTTCTCTAGTTTTTTCAGGAAATACAACAGGCATTGTGTTTTTCATACCAAGGGTGGTCATTTGTTTTTTATCCACTCCAAAGAGGATTAAGAAGTTTTTCACCACTTTAGCTCTTTTTTTAGCCAATCCGTTTTTGTTAACACAACACACATGTCCGCGAATGGTAAGGTGTAGGTTGGGATTGCGTTTTAAGGTGTCGGCTAGGCGGTAAACCAAAGCAAAATAATCGGGTTTTAAATCAGCTGAAGCGTGCTCAAATTGGAGGGAGAGTTTATTGAAATCAATCGTTTCTGCATACGTTTGCGAATATGCAGTGTGGGTAAAAAATACGATTAAGCAGCCTAAAATTGTTTTCATAGCATTACAATAATACAAAAAAAAACAAAGGCCTGCACCAAAAATGCAAGCCTTTTATGAAAAACTAAATGTCTAGTCCTGAAATAGCGATACACAATTTTTTATCGTTATGGAAAAAGGAGAAAAAAAAGTTTATTTAAAGCGC